>NZ_JBHWLC010000093.1:0-29898 GCF_042730635.1 Streptomyces sp. NPDC059917 | reverse complement strand
GGCGGGTGCGGAGGCCGGGTCGGCGGCGCCGGAGGGGGTCGCCGGGGCCGTCCGGTCGCCCGTCCGCTGCCCCGCGCCGGGCGGGGCGGCCGCGGCGCCGACGGGCCCGGCCGGGCCGTCGATGTCCCGTGCCGACAGGTTCACGGTGAGCGCGACCGCCCCGGCGAGCCCGGCCACGGCGAGCCCGGCGTAGGCCGCCGCGCGGTGCCGGCGCCGCTGCTTCGGGGCGGGCGCGTCGGTGAGCCGGACGACGGACGGCTCGGGGGCGGGGGTGGGGACAGGCGTGGGCGTGGGGACGGGGTCGGGCGTGGGGACGGGGACGGGCGTGGGGACGGGGACGGGGGCGGGCTCGCCTCCCTTGCGCGGTCGGTTCGCGTCCGCCAGTACCCAGTGCCGGTGCAGCTCGACGAGTTCGTCGGGCGAGGCCTTGCAGAGGCGGGCGAGCCGTTCGACGGGGGCGTAGTCCGTGGGGACGACGTCGCCGTTGCAGTACCGGTGCAGCGTCGACGTACTCATGTGGAGCCGTTTGCCGAGCGTTCCGTAGCTGTGCCCGGACCGCTCCTTCAACTCCCGTAACAGCCGGGCGAACCCCGCCCCGGCGCTGTCCTGCGACACCGTTCCTCCCACCCCGCGTTGCACCCCGTGTCCCGTTCCGCGTCCCAGCGACGGGTTGTTCCCGCAGCTCAGAGGCTGTTTCGCCGTTCCAGTATCCCTGACCGGCCGACAGACGTGGCGGCCGGGACGGACCGCCCCACAGGCTGAGGCCATCCAAGCACAGGGCCAGCGGCGCCGGTTCCCACGAACCCGGCGCCGCGTGGTCGGCACCTGAAGGGGAATCACCCATGACCGCGTTCCGCCACCTCTCCACGCGTCCCCGGCCCCGCACCACCCGGCGCCTCGCGGGCGCCGCCGCCGTCGCCCTCGCCGCCCTCGCCCTCACCGCCTGTCAGAACGGCGCGGGCGGCAAGGAGGCGGCCGCCCCGGGCTCCGCCACGATCACTCCCTCGACGACGGGTGGCACGAGCGGCGCGCAGGGCACCCCGTCCCCCGACCGGCAGGGCTCCCCGGGCCCGGTCGCCGCCGCTTCGACGGGAGGCGCGAAGGCGGCCGCCGGGGCCGGTTCGGGCGATGCGAAGGGTTCCGCGGACGCCTCCGGCGCGGGCAGCCGCGTCCAGTGCGCCGGGTCCAACACGGCCGTCACCGTCCAGCCGGTCACTCGGCCGCTCAACCACATGGTGATCACGGTCAGGAACACCGGCTCCAAGCCCTGCGACCTGACGTACTACCCGGTGCTGCGCTTCGACGAGATGCAGTGGGCACCGGCCGCGCGCAAGGAGACCCAGCCGCAGGCCGTGGTGACGCTCGCACCCGGCGGGTCGGGCTACGCGGCGGCCGTGCTGTCGGCGGCCGACGGCAGCGGCGAAGGCGGTACGACGGCCCGGCGGCTCACGATCGGCTTCCAGGGCCGGACGCCCAACAGCAGCGGCGGCGCCTCCGCCACGCCCGCCCTGCCGCCCCAGGGGATCTACTACGACAGCTCGTTGGTCGTCACCTACTGGCAGCAGAGCCTGGCCGACGCGCTCGGCTCCTGACCGGTGGCCCGCGACGGGGACGGGGGCGTACGGCAGATGGGGGACGGGGCTTGTGGAGCGGCCCCGCCGCTCAGCACGCTTGCCCCATGACCACACCCGCCCCCGCCCCGGTACGGGCTCCCACGGCCGCCCGGCCGACCGGCGCGCGCCGGGCCCTGGTGGCGGGGTCCGTCGGCAATCTGGTCGAGTGGTACGAGTTCGGCGTCTACGGCTACTTCGCCACCGTGATCGCGGCGCACTTCTTCACCCCCGAGGGCGGCAGCCCCGTAGAAGGCCTGGTCAAGGCCTACGCGTCCTTCGCCCTCGCGTTCTTCTTCCGGCCCGTCGGGGCGGCGGTGTTCGGCCGGCTCGGCGACCGGATCGGGCGGCGCCCGACGCTCGTCCTCGTCATCTGCCTGATGACGGGGGCCACCGCGCTGATCGGCGCGCTGCCGACCTACGCGTCCGTCGGCGCGGCCGCGCCGTGGCTGCTGACGGTCCTGCGCGTGGTGCAGGGGCTCTCCGCGGGCGGCGAGTTCGGTGGCGCGGTGGCGGTGATGACGGAGTGCGCGCCCCCGGGCCGCCGGGGCCGGTACGGGGCGTGGCAGTCCTTCACGGTGGCGCTCGGCCTGCTCGGGGGCGCCTGCGTGGCGGCGCTCCTGGCGACCGTGCTGAGCGCCTCCCAACTGCACGCGTGGGGATGGCGGGTGCCGTTCCTGCTGACGCTGCCCCTCGGGCTCGTCGCCCTGTGGCTGCGGTTGCGGCTGGACGAGACGCCCGCCTTCGTCGCGGCCGCGGGCCCCGCCCCGCCGGGCGCCCGGGAGGGCGGGGCGGAGGGCGGGCCGCCGCGGCGGCCGCCCGTCTCGGACACCGTGCGGGCCGTGGTCCTGGGCGCCGGGCGGGTCATGGGCTGGTCCGCGGCCGGCTACACCTTCCTGGTGGTCCTGCCCTCGTACCTCCAGAACACCCTGCACGCGACCTTCCGACAGGCCCTGGTCGCCACCGCCCTGGCCAACCTCGGGTTCGCCTGCTCCATCCTGCCGGCGGGCGTGGTGAGCGACCGGATCGGGCGGCGGCCGGTGATGCTGGCCGGGGCCCTGCTGGTCGCCGTGCTGGCGCTGCCCCTGCTGCACCTGGTGCAGGATCCCGGGGCGGCGACGTACGCGAAGGGCGCGGCGCTGGTCGGGGCCGGGGCGGCTGTCGGGCTGATGGCGGGCCCGGGGCCGGCGATGCTGGCCGAGATGTTCCCGACGACGGTGCGCTACACGGGCCTGGGGCTGGCGTACGCCCTGTCCAACGCCGTGTTCTCGGGCTGCGCGGGGCTGGTGATCACCGAGGTCGTCGCGCGGACCGGGGACGTCGACGTCCCCGGGTACTACGCGGCGGCGGCCTGCGCGGTCAGCGCCGTCGCCCTGCTCACGCTGCGCGGCGACGACCACGAGCGCGAGCTGCGGTGAGCGGCCTGCGCGTGATCGGGTTGATGTCCGGCACCTCGTACGACGCCATCGACGCGGCCGCCGCCGAGTTCACCGTGGACGGGGACGCGCTCGTCCTCACGCCGCTGGGCACGCTCGGCGCGACCTACGACGACGCGCTGCGGGAGGCGTTGGCCGGGGCGCTGCCGCCGGCCGGGACGGATCTGGCCACGGTGTGTCGGCTCGACACCCGCATCGGGCAGGCCTTCGCCGCGGCGGCGCTGCGGGCCGACGCGCGGTTGTGCGGCGGGCGGGCCGACCTGATCGCCTCGCACGGCCAGACCGTCTACCACTGGAGCGAGGCCGGGCGGGTGCTCGGCACCCTCCAGCTCGGTGAACCCGCCTGGATCGCCGAGGCGACCGGGCGCCCCGTCGTCTCGGGCTTCCGCACCCGGGACGTGGCGGCCGGCGGGCAGGGCGCGCCGCTGGTGAGCATCGTCGACGCGATGTGGCTGCGCGGGCGGCCGGGGGTCTCCGTGGCGCTCAACCTGGGCGGGATCGCGAACGTCACGGTGCTGTCGCAGGGCGGGCCGCTGGCCTTCGACACCGGGCCCGCGAACGCGCTGATCGACGCGGCGGTGCGGGAGTGGGCGGGGCGCGACCGCGCGGGCCGGGCCCGCTCCATGGACGCTCAGGGCGCGCTCGCCGCGCGGGGCCGCGTGCATCCTCCGCTGCTGGGGCGGCTGTTGGCGGAGCCGTACTACGCGCTGCCCGCGCCGAAGACGACCGGCAAGGAGCTGTTCCACCTGGCCTACCTGCGGGCCGCGGTGGCGCCGTTCGGGCGGCTTCCCGCCGAGGACGTCGTCGCCACGCTGACCCGGCTCACGGCGCGGACCGTCGCCGAGGCGGTGCGGCCCTTCGGCGCGACGGAGGTGATCGCCTCCGGAGGCGGGACGCGCAACCCGGTGCTGATGCGGTGGCTGGAGGAGGAGTTGGGCGCGGGCACGGGGGAGGTCCCGCTGCGGACGTCCGACGGGCTGGGGCTGCCGTCGGACGCGAAGGAGGCCTACGCCTTCGCCGTGCTGGGCTGGCTCACCGCGCACGGGCTGCCGGGCACCCTCGCGTCCTGCACGGGCGCCCGGCACCCGAGCGTCCTCGGCTCGATCACGCCCGGCGGGCGCGGGCTGCGGCTGCCGACGCCGCTGCGGGAGGCCCCCGTACGCCTCGACGTCCGGCCCCTGCGCGGCCCCGACTCCGGCCCCGACTCCGGCTCCGGCTCCCCCGACGGTCCCCGGTGACCGCGCAAAACGGGTTGCCGGCCGGCGATCGCTTGGCGAGGCTGCTCGGGCAACCGATGAGCCCCGAGCCCGTGGAGTCCGCCGATGCTGACCGACGCAGAGATCGAGTCCTTCGTGGCGGACGGCTTCGTCCGTGTCCCGGGAGCCGTCCCGGGGCCCACGGTGCGGTCGTGCCGGGAGCAGCTGTGGGAAGCCTCCGGCTTCCGCGCGACCGAGCCCGAGGGGTGGACCGAGCCGGTGGTGCGGATCGCCGCCATGTCCACCGCGGCCTTCCGGGAAGCGGGCAACACCCCGCCGCTGCGCGAGGCCTACGACCAGTTGGTGGGCGCGGGACGCTGGCGCGCCCCGCTCGGCATGGGCACCTTCCCGATCCGCTTCCCCGGCGAGAAGGATCCCGGTGACGACGGCTGGCACCTCGACGCGGGCTGGAGCGCGCCGACGGGCGAGTACCGGGTGAACCTGCGCTCGCGCGGTCGCGCCCTGCTGATGCTGTTCCTCCTATCGGACGTCGGCCCGGACGACGCCCCCACCCGCATCCGCGTCGGCTCGCACCTGGACCTGCCGCCGCTGCTGGCCGCCGCAGGCGAGGAGGGCCGGGAGTGGTTCCCGCTGTGCGCGGACGCCGTACCGGCCTCGGCCGACCGCCCGCAGGTGGCGGCCACCGGCCGGGCCGGGGACGTGTTCCTGTGCCACCCGTTCCTGGTCCACGCCGCGCAGCGGCACCGGGGCAGCACGCCCCGCTTCCTCGCCCAACCCCCGCTGGAACCGGTGGACCCGGTGGGAGCGTTCGACCTGGACCGTCCCGCGCCGGCACCGGTGGAGCGGGCGGTACTGGCCGGACTGCGGGGCCGCTGACACCGCTCAGACGCGGGCCCCGGACCCGAGGTCGGCCACCGTCTCGGCCTGGTCCCAGACGGTCAGGAAGGTCAGCCTCAAGCAGCTGGCGAGCGCCGGGTGCTCGATGAACAGGGCCGTGGTGGCGCGCGTACCGGCCATGGGGTCGGGCATGTCGCACAGGACCAGCGAGGCATCGGCGATGATCAGCTTGAGCGGGAGCCGCGGGGCGAAGCGGGCCTCCTCGCCCGCCTCGCCGAAGCGGCGCACGTTCTCCAGTACCTCGGCGTCGCCGAGCGCGTCGTGCGTGTACACCGCGCGGGCCGTGCCCCCGGCGCGGCGCAGCCTGTGGACGGTCCTGATCCCCTCCGTGTTCGCCGCGGGGGCGACGAAGGGCGGTTTGCAGAAGCTGAGCACCTCGTGCGCCGCCTGCTCCTGGATGCGTGCGAAGCGCTCGGCGATCGCCTTCGGGTCGCGCAGCACCTCGATGTAGTCGAGCGGGTCGGTGTGGGTCTGCCCGGCGGTCCAGAGCGGGGTGAGCGCCGCGGTCAGGGCCGACGAGGCCTGGTCCAGCCGCTCCAGGGACTCCCGCTGCAGGGCCATCAGCCGGGTGAGGGCCAGTTCGGGCGCGACGGCCGAGAAGGCCGCCACGCGACCGGGGCGCGGGATGGCCAACCGCCTGCGCACGAGCGCGTCGAGCACGTCGTACACGCGCTGGCGGGGGACGTGCGCCGCGCGCGCCGCCTCCGCGGCGGTGTACGACTCGCGCGTGACCAGCGCGAGGTAGACCCTGGCCTCGTAGCGCGAAAGGCCCAGCGCGACAAGGTCGTTGACCGCACCGTCGTCCGACGACTCCATGGCACGACACGCTATACCCGGAGATCACCGACCGAAAGCGAATCCTTTACCCTCGACGGGTCTCCCCCTCCTCCTTCGTCATCGACGACACCGCGCTGAACATCAGCCGACCCGAACGGGCCCGGACCGCGACATCGGTCCGGGCCCGCGTCCGGTCCGCACCGGGCCCGCGTCCGGTCCACACATCAACTAGGCTGCGCACCACAGCTGTTGGTGTCACTGGACGGACCGGGGTGGAGGACGCATGCGTCACGGATCACGAGGGGCCGCGGGCGCCGCCTTCGCCTCGGCGCTCCTCCTCTCGGTCACCGGCTGTTCCGGCTCGGCGAAACCGAGCGCCGCCGCGTCGCCCTCGACGTCCGCGAAGGCCTCCTCGTCCGCGCCGTCCACCCCGTCCGCGACGCCCACCGCGCCTGCCACGGCCACCGCGCCCGCACCGGCGGCCCCGAGCACGACGTGCACGGACACCTCGGCCATGGACACGGAGAAGCTGACGTCCTACCTCTCCCGGCTCAAGAGCACCAGCGGCTCCTACGGCAGCAAGGCCCTCAAGATCGACGGTGCGGGTCTGAGTTTCGCGCCCGAGGCGACGGAGCGTCCGTGCGCCGCGGTCAAGGTGACGGTCAGCCGGTTCTGGGTCGACGTGTCCCACGGCGCGACCCCGCCGGGCCGCCCCAGCCCCTCCCCCCGCGCGGAGTTCCGGTACGTGTTCATGGACCGGCCCGTGCTCACCGTCGGCCCCGCGGACGGGATCGTCGACGGCAGCGTGCCGCCCGCGTCCGCTCCCTGCCGGGGTTCGCTGTCGGTCGTCCACACGGGGCCGGACATCGAGGAGTCCGACCTGCCGAGCGACCTCCAGATGCCGACCTCCTACACGGAGGCGGGTCGCGGCGCCATGGACGTGAAGGTCAAGGCCGACCGCGTGCTCGCGGCGACCTTCGTGCCCCCGTCCACCCCGACCGGCTGCTGACCGACCCCGGACGGGCAGGCAAGCGACCGAACGGGTGACCCGACCTGTTCGAGCGAGTTTCACCGGCTCCCGACCGGCTCCACCACGACCGTCCCCCAGATGAGAACGTCCGTTCGGCGATCGGTGCCCGAAGTACCAGTGACGAGCCCGACCCGCGGCCGTTATTAGAGCACCAGTACCCGCGGTGCACCCGTCTGGAGGACCACGTGACAGCCGACCACCCGTCCGTCTCCGACTCCGAGCGATTACTCTTCGGCGGCGAGCTGGCCTACGACATCGGCTGGGAACGCCACGAGGGCGCCTGGCTGGAGCTGGGCCTGTGGACCATGGCCAAGGGCCTGCCGCGGATGGTCGGCATGGGCGTGCGGCTCGCCCACCTCGCCGATGCCCGAGCGCTACGGGTGGTCCTCGGCGCCGAGTTCGGGCGCGGCATCACCCAGGCGGTCGGGCTGGTCGCGGTCAACGCCGTCCTCGGCCACGTCCTGGCGGGCGGGTCGACGAACGAGCGCCTCGCCCAGGCCGCCCCCGCCCTCGTGGTGGTCGCCGTCACGGCCCTGCTCGGCTCGCTGTTGCGCTCCGCCTCGACGGCCGCGACCGGCGCGCTCGAACCGAAGGTGCAGCGCGTGGCCACGGAACGGTACTTGGGTCTCGTGCACCGGGTGGAACTGGCGGCGATCGAGGACGACGAGTTCCACCGGCTGCTGGACGCCGCCCGCTACGGCGCCGACTCGGCCCGCCGGATGATCCGTTACTGCACCAACACGCTCAACTCCGCCATCTCCCTGGTCGCGGCGGCGGGCGTGCTCACCGTGCTGCACCCCGCCCTGTTGCCGCTGTTGGTGCTGATGACCCTGCCGAGCGCGTGGAGTTCGCTGACGATCTCCAAGCAGCGGTACGTCTCCTTCCACACCTTCGTCCAACACGCGCGCGCCGGGCACCTGCTGGGGCAGTTGCTGACCTTGCAGGAGGCCGCCGCGGAGGTCCGCGTGCACGGGGTCGGCCCGTTCCTCCTGGGGCACTTCCGGAACATGGCCGAGACCAGCGAACGCGAGCAGACCCGGCTGGCCCGGGGCGCCGCCCGGGTCGGGCTGGTCGCCGACGGCGCGGGAGGGGTGGCCACCCTCCTCACCTACGGCGCCCTCGGGCTGCTGCTGTGGAACGGGGCCATGGACCTCGCCGTCGCGGGCACGGCCGTCCTCGCGATCCGCACGGGCGCCACCAGCCTCGACGGGCTGGTCTCGCAGATCACCGAACTCCACCAGGAGTCCCTGTTCGTCGCCGACTACGAGCGGCTGTGCACCGAGGCCGAGGCCCGGGCCATTCCCACCTCCGGCGAGGCGCTGCCGCCACCGGAGGAACTGCGCGAGATCCGGTTCGAGAAGGTCACCTTCACCTATCCGGGCAGCACCGGAGAGACCCCGCGGCCCACCCTGCGCGAGGTGTCGCTGTCCTTCCCCATGGGCAAGGTCATCGCCCTGGTCGGGGAGAACGGCTCGGGCAAGTCCACCCTGATCAAACTCCTCGCGGGCCTCTACCTCCCGGACGGGGGAGGCGGCACGATCCGGTGGGACGACGTGGACGCCGCGCGGGCCGACCGCGGTCAGATCTTCTCCCGCGTCGCCCTGATGAGCCAGTCCTTCTACCACTGGCCCTTCACCTTCCGGGTCAACATCGGCATCGGCCGCCCCGCGCGTCCGATCGACGACCGCGCGGTCGAGGCGGCGGCGGCGTACTCGGGCGCCGACGGCGTCCTCGCGGAGCTGCCCCGGGGCCTGGGCACGCTCCTCGCCCGCGGGTACCGGGGCGGGCACCAGATCTCCGGCGGGCAGTGGCAGAAGATCGGCATCAGCCGCGCGAAGTACGCGGACGCGCAGATCCTGGTCGTGGACGAGCCCACCAGCGCCCTGGACGCGGTCGCGGAGCAGCGGGTCTTCGACCAGATCCGGTCCCTGGCCCGGACCGGCCAGACGATCGTGCTGATCACGCACCGGCTGCACTCGGTCCGGCACGCGGACGTCATCCACGTCCTCAAGGACGGCCGGGTCGCCGAGTCCGGGACCTTCGCCGAGCTGATGGACGAGGACACCGGGACCGGGGAGTTCCGCAGCGCCTACCTCGTCCAGGCCGCGGCCTTCGCCGACGACATCCCCGCCCCGCGCGACGGCGCGGACCGGGCCGCGCCGTCCGGCGCCGTCCACCCCCACCCCTGAGGAGGCGAGCATGAGCACCACGACCACCGGGGCGCGACCGAACGTGATCGGCGTCCACCTGTACCTCCGGCGCGACGACGGCCGGATCCTGCTCGGGCTGCGCCATCCGGACGTCGCCTTCGCCGGCCGCACCTGGCACTTCCTGGCGGGCCACTGCGAGACGGAAGGGGCGCTGGCCGCCCTGGTCCGGGAGGCGTCGGAGGAGGCCGGGCTGGTCATCGACCCCTCGGGGGCCGAGCTGGTGCACACCGTGCACGTCCTGGACCCCGGCGGCGACGCCCGCCCCCGCCTGCAACTGGTCTTCCGGGCGAGCGCGTGGTCCGGCACCCCGGAGGTCCGGGAGCCGGACAAGTGCCTGGAGTGGGGCTGGTTCGCCCCGGACCGGCTCCCCGAGCCGCTCGTCCCCTACACCCGGCAGGCGATCGAGTCGATCGGCCGTGGTCGGGCGTACTCCGAGATGGGCTGGTCGGCGCGGTGAGCGGGGTGGAGCGCTACCGGCTGCCGTTGGACGTGCACCTGCTGCTGGTCCGGGCCGGGCGGCCGGGCGGGGAGCGGGAGGTGCTGCTGTCGCGGCGCGCCGGACAGGTGTACGCGGCGGGCATGTGGCACCTGCCGTCCGGGCACGTCGACGGGCCGCACGAGGACGTCGTCACCGCGGTGATCCGGGAGGCGGCCGAGGAGACCGGCGTACGGATCGAGCCGGACGCGGTGGAGCTGGCGGTGACGGTCCACCACCGCAGCCCCCACGGCCGGGCCCGGATCGGCCTGTTCTTCCGGGCCCGCGCCTGGCGGGGAAGTCCGCGGGTGCGGGAGCCCGACGTCTGCGACGCCATGGGCTGGTACCCGCTGGACGCCCTGCCGGAGCCGATGGTGGCGTACTGCCGGGCCGCCCTGGACGCCTACCGCGCGGGCCTGCCCGGCGCCGTGCACTTCCAGGAGCCCGGCGACCCGATCCCCCACACCGCGGACGCCGCGAGCGACCGGACCCGGCTGCTGTCGGGTCCCGGATTTAATGTCTAGGGGATCATGCGCGCGCGTGGCAAGATCGCGGAATGCTTCGACTCACCGATTTCATCATCGACTGCCCGGACACGATGAAGCTGGCGGCCTTCTACTCCGGGGTGACGGGTCTCCCGGTGAAGGCGGACAGCAACGCACACTGGGCCGGTATCGCCCTCGGTGCGATCGAACTGGCCTTCATCCAGGTGGAGGACTACCGCGCCCCGCAGTGGCCGGACAACGAGCACCCCAAGCAGTTCCACCTGGACTTCGAGGTCGACGACATCGAAGCCGAGGAATCCCGCGTCCTGGCCCTGGGCGCGACCTTGCGGCGGGACGTCATCGGCCCCGAGGGCTACGGCTTCCGCGTCTACACCGACCCCATCGGCCACCCCTTCTGCCTGTGCCGCAACAAGGGCGTCGTGTGGACGGACGAGGGCCCGACCTGGCCGCAGCACTAGGCGATGCTTCTCGGATCGTGTGCGGAGCCAGATGATCCGAGAAACATCGCCTAGGTCGCGTTCAGGAGGCGGCGGAGCCAGCGGGTGCGGGCGCTGCGGGCGTCCGCGCTGAGGGCCGCGTGCGGGGCCAGGGTGTCGAAGCCGTGGAAGGCTCCCGGCCACACGTGCAGTTCGGCCCGGCCGCCGGCCCGCCAGATCGCGTCGGCGTAGGCCACGGCCTCGTCCCTGAACGTCTCGGCCGACCCGACCTCGATGTAGGCGGGCGGCAGGTCGGACAGGTCCGTGGCCCGCGCGGGCGCCGCGTAGGACGGCAGGTCGGCGGCCCCGTACCGGTCGCCCAGCAGGGCGCGCCACGCCGTCGCGTTGGAGGTGCGGTCCCAGGTGTCGAGGCCGGCCATCTGGTGGCCGGAGAAGGTGTCGCCCCGGTCGTCGAGCATCGGGCACAGGAGCAGTTGGCCGATCGGGGTCGGTCCGCCCCGGTCCCGGGCGAGCAGGGCGAGGGCCGCGGCGAGTCCGCCACCGGCGCTCTTCCCGCCGATCACGATGCGGTCCGCGTCGACGTCCAGCGCGGCCGCGTGCCCGGCCACCCACTCCAGTCCCGCGTAGCAGTCCTGCAACGGGGCGGGGTACTGGGCCGCGGGGGCCAGCCGGTACTCCACCGACACGACGGCCAGCCCCAGTTCGAGCGCCCACTCGCGCAGCAACCGCGGGAGCACGGACCACGCGTTGCCCATGAGCATGCCGCCTCCGTGCATGTAGTACAGCACCGGCAGCGGGCCGGTGACCGCGGCCGGCCGCGCGCTGACGAGCGTGACGTCCTGCCCGTCCGCCGCGCCCGGCACGCACACCTCGCCGACCTCGAAGCGGCCGTCGGCGCGCAGCTCCCGGGCCGTCGGCCGGGGCCGTGCCGCGGCGTCGCGGCGCTGGCGCGCGGCGAGGTTCTCCGGGGTGAAGGGCTCCCGCGCCCGCTCCCCCAAGGCCGCCAGGGCCCGCTCCAGTTCGGGATCGAAGGGGGGCGCCTTCGGGGGGATCGTTCGCGCCGGGTCCATACCGGGTAGTCAACCACGCCGGCAACGTGGCGCACGGCGGCCCGTTTTGGATTGGCGCGCGATCCTCAATACGATCCGGCGATGATCACAAGCAAACGGCTGGCGATCGGGGCGTGCGGCATGCTCGCCGCCCTGGCGGTCGGGCTCTTCCCGGCGAGCGCCGTCGCCGCAGACGGACCAACGGCCAAGGAACCGCCCAAGGTCGACCTCGTCCTCGACGTCAGCGGCTCCATGCGGGCGACCGACATCGACGGGCAGTCCCGGATGGCGGCGGCGAAGCAGGCCTTCAACGAGGTCATCGACGCCGTGCCCGACGAGGTGCGGCTCGGCATACGGACCCTGGGGGCCAACTACGCCGGTGAGGACAAGGCACTCGGCTGCAAGGACACCAAGCAGCTCTATCCGGTGGGCCCCTTGAACCGGACCGAGGCGAAGACCGCGGTGGCCACGCTGGCGCCCACCGGCTGGACCCCGATCGGTCCGGCCCTGCTCGCCTCCGCCCAGGACCTGGAGGGCGGCGACGCCACCAAGCGGATCGTGCTCATCACCGACGGCGAGGACACCTGCGCCCCGCTCGACCCGTGCGAAGTGGCGCGGGACATCGCGGCCAAGGGCATCCACCTCGTCATCGACACCCTCGGACTGGTCCCCGACGCCAAGACCCGCGCGCAGCTCACCTGCATCGCGGAGGCCACCGGCGGCACCTACACCGCGGTTCAGCACAAGGAGGAACTCTCCGGCCGGGTCCGCCAGTTGGTGGACCGGGCGGCCGATCCGGTCGTCAACCCCGTGGCCACCGAGGGCGCGAAGCAGTGCCAGGGGGCGCCGCTGTTGAAGGCCGGCCTCTACAGCGACCGCGAGACCTTCGGCGAGCACCGCTGGTACCGGGTGGACGTCCGTCCCGGGCAGGAACTGCGGGCCTCGGTGAGCATCGCCGCCGACCGCGCCGTCAACAACGACTACGGAGTCCTGCTCCGGGCGACGACCGTCCACGGGCGGGAGATCGTACGGGGTTCGGAGGCGGGTGACGGGCGCACCGACGTGCTGTCGACCGGCCTGCGCTACCCGAAGGCCGACGTCGACGACGAGGGCGCGGACGGCGAACCGCCGGCCGAGACCGTCTGCATCCAGGTCAGCAACTCCTTCTCCGCGGCGCCGTCCGTCAAGACCGCGCCGGGCATGCCCGTCGAGCTGGCCATCGAGCTGGTGGACGGCCCCGACGAGGCGTCCGACGCCGCCGCCTTCGGGCTGGGGCGCGGCTGGTGGCTGCTGGGCGTGCTGGTGCTCGCCGGACTGCTGGCCGGTCTGGTGTGGGGCTGGATCTCGCGCTGGCGCATCTCCGTCTGGAGGACCAACTGATGCGTACCGTACGCACACTGACCGCCGCACTCGTGGCGGCCACCGCCGCGCTCGTGGTGGCGGGCACGGCCGCGACGGCGACGGCGGACACGCCGTCGCCCTCCGGCACCACCACCGCGCCGAGTTCCGGCAAGAAGTCCGGCAAGGACTCCTCCGGGGCGGCCGCCCCGACCGAGGCGGGCACCGGTTTCCGCACCGCCGCCGCGTTCCGTCCGGGTCAGCGGGCCACCGCGGCCGGGTCCACGGGTGACTACCTCTACTGGGTGCTCCCCATCGACGCGCAGCAGCGGGTGACCGTGAAGACCACGGTCACCCTGCCCGAGTCCGCCGCCCGGCACGGTTCGGCGACCTGGCGGCTCGACGTGTACGACGGTCTGCGCCGCCGACAGGCGTGCACGTACGGGACGCAGGTCCGGGCCGTGGCGAAGGAGGCCGCCTCGGTCGAACTCTCCTGCACCCTGCGCACCGTCCGCGCCGCGGCGGAGCCGTGGGCCAACGATCCGCTGCCGGGGAGCTACTACGTGCGCCTGACGGTCGCCGCCCTGCCGGCCGAGGACCTCGGTCTGCCGGTACGGGCCGCGGTCGAGGCCGCGGTGACGGAGACCGGTGGTGCCACCGCGGTGGACGGTTCGCTCGCCGCCCCGCTGGTCCCCGCCACCGTGACGGGGTCGCTGCGCGAGCCGGAGGACGGCTGGTCCGGCGGCTGGTGGACCGACCGTTGGATCTGGACCGCGGCGGGCGGCGTGCTCGGCGCCCTCGCGGGCCTCTTCGGGTACTCGCTCACGCGCGGCTCGGGCCGCCCGTCCCGGGTTCCGCCGGGCGCCTGAGCGCCGTCCCCGCGAAGCGGGCGAGGTAGCGGGCCAGGCCGGTCGGCTCCTCGCCCGCCCAGCCGACGTACCCGTCGGGCCGGACCAGGAAGATCCCCTTGCCGTAGGGCTCGTAGCCGTCGATGCGCCGCGTGCGGACGAATTCGGCGTCCACGGGCGGTAGTTCGGCGTCCGTACCCACGGCCAGCAGGGTGAAGTGGGGGCCCCGGAACAGGTCGAAGAGCCGGCTCCCGTCCGGGAGCGGACCGTCGGGGGCGCGGTCGCCCGCTTCCAGGGCGCCCGCCGAGCCCTCGGAGAGCGGGCCGCCCCGGTAGCCGAGGCCGAGCTGGCGACCGGCTTCGCCCCGCTCCTCCTCGCCGCGGTGGATCCGGGTCGACAGGCCGAGCATCTGCGCGGCGACGGGCATGCGTTCCTGCTCGTAGCTGTCGACGAGGGCCGGGGGCGCGCCGTGGCGCAGCACCTGGCCGAGCTTCCAGCCGAGGTTGTAGGCGTCCTGGACGCTGGTGTTGAGCCCCTGCCCGCCCGCCGGGGAGTGCACGTGGGCGGCGTCGCCCGCGAGCAGCACACGCCCGGCGCGGAAGCGCTCGGCCATGGCCGCGCGCGGTCGGAAGTCGGAGGCCCAGCGGACCTCGGCGACGTCCCGCGCGCTCAGGTGGGTGAGGGCGGCGACCACCGCGGGGACGTCGAGGTCCTCGGTCCGGGCGATGAGCTGGTAGTCGTCGGTGCCGGGGAGCGGGCAGATCGCGGCGAAGGCGCCGTCCGCGCCGGGGAAGACGTGCCAGTGGTCGCGGTCCAGGGCGCCGGGACGCAGGCGCAGGTCGGCGACGAGCATCGGGTCGGGGGCCACGGTGGCACCGCCCTGGCCGGTCATCTCGATGCCCAGGGCCTTGCGGACCGTGGAGCGCCCGCCGTCGGCGGCGACCAGATAGGCCGCGCGCAGGGTGGATCCGTCGGCGAGGTGCGCGTCCACTCCGCCGGCGTCCTGGTCGAGGCCGGTCAGCTCGACGCCGAAGGCCACCCGGCCGCCGATCCCGGTGAGGCGCGCGAAGAGGATCTCCTGCGTGCGCCACTGCGGGATCAGTCGGGCCCGTCGGTGCGGCTCGGTGTCGGTGGGCCCGTCGATGTCGGCGTCGCCGAGCATGTCGTGCTCGCCGACGGGCCGCCCGTCCTGCCAGATCCGGCCCATGGGGGCGTTGGCGCTGTCGGCCAGCACCGCGCCGAGGACCCCGAGGTCGTCGAGGACCTCCAGGGTCCGCGGCTGCAGGCCCTTGCCCCGGGAGCCGGGGAAGAGCGCGTCGGCCCGTTCGAGGACCAGGGCGCGGACGCCGCGGCGGGTGAGGTCGAGGGCGAGTGCCAGTCCGGTGGGGCCCGCGCCAACGACGAGCACGTCGACCGCCCCCGACTCCTTAACGCTGTTAAGTGATGTCATGGTCTCGAGAATGGGCTTAACGCTGTTAAGTTGTCAAGGTGTCGAATGAACCGGACGCGACGTCCGACGTACGAGGAGCCAAGCCCGAGCGGGCCCGACTCGACCGCGCGACGGTCGCGGCCACCGCCCTGCGCCTGCTCGGCGAGGTGGGCCTCGAAGGGCTCACGCTGCGGGCCATCGCCAAGGAACTGGACGTCAAGGCACCCGCCCTGTACTGGCACTTCAAGGACAAGCGGGCCCTGCTCGACGAGATGGCCACCGAGATGTTCCGCCGGATGACGGCGGACCTGGCCTCGGCCGTCGACCCGCCCCGCGACTGGCACCAGGCCCTGGAGACGGCGATGCGCGGGCTGCGCGACCACCTGCTGCTCTACCGCGACGGCGCCAAGGTCTACAGCGGCACGCACTTCACGGACATGAGCTTCGCCGCTCCGATGGAGGCCCACCTGCGCACCCTGGTCGACGGCGGCTTCACCTCCGCCGGCGCCGCCCGCGCGTGGTTCACCGCGTACAGCTACACCATCGGGTACGTGATCGAGGAACAGTCGATGGGGCCGCTGCCCGGTGCGGACGGCGAGGGGTACGACCTCGACGCCCGCGCCGCCCGCCTCGCGGACTACCCGCTGACGACCGCGGCCGGCCCGGCCATGTTCCGCGACCGGGACACCGGATTCGAGCAGGGCCTCGCGGCGGTCCTCGCGGGCATCGCCGCGACCCGCTCCCGCTGGTGAGGGCGAAGGCGCGGGTCGGCCCGGCGCGCTCGGACCGATGATCGCACCGGTGTGATGCCGGTGTGGTGACCGGTGGAGATGCGGCGGCGTCCTGCGTGTTCTCGCCGCGGTGCGGGGCGCGGTACGCGACCATACGGACGCAGATGCGCGCTCGATCGTCGGCGGCGTGCGAAGCGGCCGGCAGCCGGCCGAGGGAAACACCGAGAACAGGAAGAAGGACGACGTGTCCGGCAGCGACAGCGAGAACCCGGTCATCCCCGCCCCTGCCCCCGCCTCGACCCGCCCCAGGTCGAACCGGGACTGGTGGCCGGAGCAGCTCGACCTCCAGGTGCTCCATCAGCATTCGTCCCGCTCCAACCCGCTGGGCGAAGACTTCGACTACGCGCGCGAGTTCGCGACGCTGGACCTCGACGCCCTCAAGCAGGACGTCTTCGCGGTCATGACGGCGTCGCAGGACTGGTGGCCCGCCGACTACGGCCACTACGGGCCGCTCTTCATCCGGATGAGCTGGCACTCCGCGGGCACGTACCGCATCGCCGACGGCCGCGGCGGCGGCGGGGCCGGCGCCCAGCGCTTCGCGCCCCTCAACAGCTGGCCGGACAACGCCAGCCTGGACAAGGCGCGCCGACTGCTCTGGCCCGTCAAGCAGAAGTACGGCCGGAAGATCTCCTGGGCCGACCTGCTGGTCTTCGCCGGCAACTGCGCGCTGGAATCCATGGGGTTCAAGACCTTCGGCTTCGGCTTCGGGCGCGAGGACATCTGGGAGCCCGAGGAGATCTTCTGGGGCCCCGAGGACACCTGGCTCGGCGACGAGCGCTACAGCGGTGACCGGCAGCTCTCCGGCCCGCTCGGCGCCGTGCAGATGGGGCTGATCTACGTCAATCCCGAGGGGCCCAACGGCAATCCGGATCCGCTGGCCGCCGCCAAGGATATCCGCGAGACGTTCGCGCGCATGGCGATGAACGACGAGGAGACGGCCGCCCTCATCATCGGCGGGCACACCTTCGGCAAGTGCCACGGCGCGGTCGGCCCCGAGTACATCGGCCCGGAGCCCGAGGGCTGCCCGATGGCGCAGCAGGGCCTCGGCTGGCAGAACACCTACGGCAGCGGCTCGGGCGTCGACGCGCTCACCAGCGGGCTGGAGGGCGCGTGGACCTCCGCGCCCGCGACCTGGGACAACGGCTACCTGGACAACCTCTTCGCCTACGACTGGGAGCTGACGACCAGTCCGGCCGGTGCGCAGCAGTGGAAGCCCACGGATCCGGCGGCGGCGGGCACGGTGCCCGACGCGCACGATCCGTCGAGGACGCACGCGCCGATGATGCTGACGACGGACCTCGCGTTGAAGTTCGACCCGGTCTACGCGCCGATCGCCAAGCGGTTCCACGAGGATCCGGCCGCCCTCGCGGACGCCTTCGCCAAGGCCTGGTACAAGCTCCTGCACCGCGACATGGGGCCCCTCACGCGCTACCTCGGCCCGTGGACCCCGGCGCCGCAGCTGTGGCAGGACCCCGTTCCCGCGGTCGACCACCCGCTGGTCTCGGACGCGGACGTCAGCGCCCTCAAGGCCGCGGTCCTCGCCTCGGGGCTGACCGTCTCCCAACTGGTCACCACCGCCTGGGCGTCGGCGGCGAGCTTCCGCGGCACCGACAAGCGCGGCGGGGCCAACGGGGCGCGGATCCGGCTCGCGCCGCAGAAGGACTGGGAGGTCAACGCCCAGCCCGAGGTGGCCGAGACGGTGCGTCGGCTCGAAGGGATCCGGCAGGAGGCCGGGACGCCGCGGATCTCGCTCGCCGACCTGATCGTCCTGGGCGGCTGCGCGGCGGTCGAGCAGGCCGCGAAGGACGCCGGGTACGAGGTCACGGTCCCGTTCGCGCCGGGGCGCACGGACGCCACGCAGGAGCAGACCGACGTGGAGTCGTTCGCCGTGCTCGAACCGCGCGCGGACGGGTTCCGCAACTACCTGCGGGAGGGCGAGAAGCTGTCGCCGGAGACCCTGCTGCTGGACCGCGCGAGCATGCTGACGCTCACCGCACCCGAGATGACGGTGCTGACCGGCGGCATGCGGGCCCTGGACACCGGCTTCCGGCGGTCCCCGCACGGCGTCCTGACCGACCGGCCGCAGCAGCTGACCAACGACTTCTTCGTCAACCTGCTGGACATGGGGACGCGGTGGACCGCGTCGCCGACGGCGGAGAACGTCTTCGAGGGCCACGACCGCGCGACGGGCAAGCCCCGGTGGACGGCCACCGCCGCCGACCTCGTCTTCGGTTCACACGCCCAGCTCCGCGCCCTGTCGGAGGTCTACGCGTCCGCGGACGCCGGGGAGAAGTTCGTGCGCGACTTCGTGGCCGCGTGGGACAAGGTGATGAACCTCGACCGGTTCGACCTCGCCTGACGGGTGCCCCCGGTGGACCGGCGGCCGTGACCGGAAGGTCGGGGTCCCGGTCCCCGGGGCGCCGCCGTCACGGTCGCAGGGCGTCCACGAGGCGCGCCAGGGCCGCCGCCAGCGCTCCGAGACCGGGACCGGCGGGGCCGCCCGGCTCGGCCATGTAGAGGTCCCGCCGGATCTCCACCATCAGCGCCCCGACCCGGGCGTCCTCGCCGTAGTGCTCCAGCGGTACGTACGTACCGGCGAAGGGGCTGTCGAGTCCCGTGCCGCCGAAGCCCGCGAAGGCCTCCTCGGCCTCGGCGAGCAGCCCGGCCGGGGTGTGGAAGGGGTCCGTGCCCAGGCAGATCGGCGGTCGGCTCCCCGCGCCGTGGAGTTCGTAGGGCAGGGGCGCGCTCGGGTAGGAGTGCACGTCGATGATGACGGCCCGTCCGACGGCCTCCAGGCGGTCCCGCACGGCCCTCGTCATCGCCCGGGCGTACGGGTGGAAGTAGCGGTCGACCAACGGCGTCCCGTCGAACCCGTCCGGGCGCAGGGGCTCCCGGTGGGTGGTCCGGGTGTACACCGCGCCCATGCCGACGGACAGCATCTCCTCGCGCGCGTCGGGGAAGCGCTCGGGGTCGACGACCAGTCGGGACCGGCCGTTGACGAACCGCCACGGGGTGAGGCCGCAGAGGGCCGCCGCGGCCGCTGCGATCTCGGCGGTGTGGGAGTCGGTGATGTGGTCCAACTCCCGCTCCAGCGCGTCGTCGTCGAGCACGATGTCGGCGCGGACGGAGTCCGGCACGACGCGCGAGGAGTGCGGCACGTGCAGGAGGACCGGCGAATCGGCGGCGCCGGGCAGGAGCTGGAAGGGGGCGTCGGGCGTGTGCTGCATGCGGCATGGTAACTCCCCTTCCCGACAACGCCCCTGGCAGCGCCCCCGGCACCCGCCGCCACGGACGGTGCTTGACGTGTGCGCGGCGGGGCACCAGCCTTACCCGGAGTTACGCGTAGGTAGGGGAAAGGGGTGGCGGCCATGGGCAGGGACGCGAACGGCGCATCGGGCGGAGACCGGGCCGGGCAACAGGACCGGGAGGACGCCGAGTTGATGTTCCTGGGGGTCGAGCGCCAGGCCGAGCTGGTGCGCGCCGGAAAGGTCACCTCCCGGGCCCTCGTCGAAGCGTCGCTGCGCCGGATCGCGCGCCACGGCTCCGCCCTCGGCGCCTTCCGCGTCGTCCTCGCCGAGCAGGCCCTGGCCGAGGCGGACGCCCGCGACGCGCGGCGCGGGGACGGCCCGCTCCACGGCGTGCCCGTCGCCGTCAAGGACGAGTTGGACGTCGCCGGGCAGGTCACCGGCTTCGGTGGGGCCGCCAACCGCACGCCCGTCGCGGCCGATTGCGAGGCCGTGCGCCGCCTGCGCGCCGCCGGGGCCGTCGTGATCGGCAAGACGACCATGCCCGAGTTCGGCCAGTGGCCCTTCACCGAGTCCGCCGCCCACGGGCACGCCCGCAACCCCTGGGACACCACCCGCACCCCCGGCGGATCCAGCGGCGGCAGCGCCGCGGCCGTCGCGGCCGGGCTCGTCGGAGCCGCCCTCGGCGGCGACGGCGGCGGGTCCATCCGCATCCCGGCCGCCTGCTGCGGACTGTTCGGCCTCAAACCGCAGCGCGGCCGGGTCTCCACCGCTCCGCACCCGCACCTCTGGTACGCCCTCGGTACGGTGGGCCCGCTGACCCGCACCGTGCGCGACACCGCCCTGCTCTACGACGTGCTCGCCGGGTCGACCCCCACCGACCGGTGGAGCGCCCGGCCCGCCGCCACCGGCTGGCTGCGGGACCTGGACACCGCGCCCGGCCGGCTGCGCATCGGCTACAGCGCTACGCCCGCCGTGCCCGGTGTGCGACCGGATCCGCAACACGTCGCGGCCCTGCTGGAGACCGTACGGACCCTGCGCGAACTGGGCCACGACGTACGGGAGGTGCGCCCCCGCTACCCGGACGCGACGGTCCCCTTCGTCGCGCAGTTCTGCGGCGGCGTACGGGCGGAGGCCGCCGCCGTCGAGCGTCCGGAGCTGCTGGAGCGGCGCACCCGGCACGTCCTGGCCCTCGCCCGGGCCGTCCCGGAGTCCGCCGTGGAGCGCGGGATCCTGGCGGGCGAGCGGCTGGCGGCGCGCGCCGACCGGATGTTCACCACCATGGACCTGCTGTTGACCCCGACCATCGCCGGGCGCCCGCGCCCGGTCGGCGCGCTGGACGGGGCGGGGCTGCTGACGGCGCTCGTCCGGGCGCGGCCGATGATCGCCTACACGGCCCTGTGGAACGTCACCGGCCACCCGGCCGCTTCCCTCCCGGCGGGCCGTGGCACGGACGGGCTGCCGCTCGCCGTGCAGTTGGTGGGTCGGCGCGACGACGAGGTGAGCGTCCTGCGGGTCGCGGCGCAGTTGGAGGCGGCCCGACCGTGGGCGGGAGGGCGTCCGGAGCTGCCGCTCGCGTGAGCGGCGCCCCGGACGGCCCGGACGCGCCGGTCCGGGGCTCGCGTACGCCGCCCGCTCAGCCGGTGTGCAGGATCCGGAAGCGGCCGGGCTCCGCCGGATCCCGGTCGACGACCTGGACCGGCGGGCCGTCCCACTGCCAGACGCCGATGCCCGGCAGCCGGGAGAAGCCGATCTTCCCACGGGTGCCCTCCACCGCCACCTGCGGCCACCACGCGGCGGTGCGCGTGCGGTCCGTGCCGTGGGAGCGCAGCACGTCGGCGAGGACGGCGATCGTGTCGTAGCCCTCGAAGGCGACGAAGGAGGGCGCTTCGCCCAGCCGCTCGCGCAGGGCCCGCTCGACCCGCGCCCCGAGCGGCCCGAGGCGCTCGGGCAGGTAGCGCAGGAACGGCACCCCGGCGCCGTCCTCGCCCAGCTGCGCCGCCCAGCCCGCGAACTCGGGCTGCCCGGCCGGAGCGCCGATCAGGACCTCGCCCAGGCGCGGGTCCCGGCGGACGGCCCGGACGATCGGCGCGGCCGGATCCGGCACCCCGACCAGCAGCAGGAGGGCGGTGGCCCGCTCGGCCGCGAGGGCGTCGCACACCGCCTCGGGGGTGAGCCCACCCGTGTCCAGTTCGACGACGGCGCCGCCGCGGGGCGCGAGGTGTTCGCGCAGGATGCGGACCCCGGACGCCCAGTAGACGCTCGGCTGGGTCGCCACGGCGATGCGCCGGTGTCCCGCGCCGAGGAGGAAGTCCGCGTAGAGCCGCCAGCCGCGGGACTGCGGCGGGGCGATGCGGGCGACCCGATCCGTCGGCGCTTCGGTGAGCGCGTCGAGCACCGCCGACGAGCACAGGAACGGCAGGCCGAGGGCGTCCGCACGGGCGGCGGCGGCGCGGGCGACGACGCTGTGGTACTCCCCCGCCACGGCGGCCACGCCCAGCGCGGCGAGCTCGTCCACGGCGGCCACGGCCCGCTGGGGATCGGCGGCGGTGTCCCGGACCACCAGTTCGAGGGGGCTGCCGGCGATCCCGCCCTCGTCGTTCGCCTCGCGGACGCCCAGCTCCAGTCCGGCGAGGAGGTGCCGGCCCGCCTCGACCCAGCCGGGCCGGGTCAGCGGCGCGAGCGCGCCGATCCTGACGGGCGCCGACGCGTCGGCCCGTCCCGCTCCGAGTCGCTCTGCGCTTGCGTTCATGCCTGAAACCGCCCCCGTGTGCCGTTCGTTCCCGCCGTGTCGCGCCCCTTGATCATCGCGCACCGCCCCCGTCGGCACCGGCCCTCGTCAGCACCTGCCCCCGCCGGTGACGGCCTGCTCCAGCAGGCCGCGCAGGACCTGCTGCTGTTCGGGGCCCAACCCGCCGAGCGGGGAGTCCACGGCGAGGCGTTCCTGCAGCCGGGCCCGCAGCGCGGTGCCTTCGGCCGTGAGCACGAGGTGCTTGGCCCTGCGGTCGGTGGGGTGCGGGTGGCGCCCGATCAGCCCCTGCTTCTCCAGCTTGTCGACGACGAAGGTGGTGTTGGACGGCTCGCAGCACATGCGCTCGGCCAGCTCCCGCATGGTCATCGGGCCGCTCATCTCCCGCAGCGCGGCCGCTTGGGACGCGGTCAGGCCCAGGGTGCCCGCGCACGCCCGCACGTGCTCGGCGATCCGCTGCGCCAGCCCGTTGACCAGGCCGCACAGCTGACGTTCGGCGCTGACCTCGGGCTCGCGGGACGTCGTCATGCCACCACCCTAGCAAGTCCATCAAGGCAACATAATTACAGCTTGAATGATTCAAGCTTGATGCTTATGGTTGCGCCGTTGCCCAGAACGATCACCAGGAGAGACCTCATGACCGACACGACCGTGGTGCGCACCGGCCGACTGAACCGACCCTCGGGCATCCGCTCCCTCCTGCTGGGGGACACGAAGGTGTCCTACGTGCCGGACGGCGCCGTGGTGGTGCGGCCGCTCGAACTGCTGCCGGACACCACGGCCGAGGTGTGGGACGCGCACCCCGAGTACCGGGACGCCACGGGCCACCTCGTCGGCAGCGTCGGCGCCCTGCTCGTGGAGCACGGCGATCGGGCGCTGCTCATCGACGCGGGCTTCGGTCCGCAGGAGCAGGAGGTGCCGCAGGGTCCGATCGCCCGGATCCGGGGCGGCGAGCTCCTGGACCGGTTGGCCGAACTCGGCCGCGCTCCGTCGGACATCGAGGCCGTGGCCTTCACCCACTTGCACTCCGACCACCTCGGCTGGGCCTGCCACCGGGTCCCCGGCAGCGACCTGCCCGTGTTCACCGGCGCCGAATACCTGGTCTCCGGTCCGGAGTGGGCCGGGCGGGAGATCCTCGCGGACCAGGGGATGGCCGATCAGGTGGCGGCGCTCGCACCGCGCGTGCGGACCGTCGAGGACGGCCAGGAGGTCTTCCCCGGCGTGCACGTCAGGATCGTCCCCGGGCACACGGTCGGGCACGCCGAGTACGTCATCACCGGCGGCGGACGACGGCTGATCGCCTTCGGCGACGCCCTGCACTCGCCGATCCAGATCGACCGCCCCGACTGGTCCTCGGCCTTCGACCACGACCCGGAGCGCACCGCCGACCACCGCCACCGGCTCGTCGCCGAGCTGGCGGAGCCCGACACGATCGGTTTCGGCGTCCACCTGGCGGACGTGGTCTTCGGACGCGTCCGGCGCGAAGGGGACGGTCCGGCCTGGCAGCCCGTGGACGCCTGAGCCCCGGGCACGACGAAGGGCAAGGAGTTCCCCTCCTCGCCCTCTCCAACGTATAGCGCACCAGGGGGCTTGCGGCAAGGCCCCACTCGCGTCGCAAAATGGCCGACCAAGGCCAGGACCTGCAGAAACGGGCATTGCGATGAGAGACGTGATCGTGGTCGGCGGCGGACCGACCGGCTTGGTGCTGGCCGCCGAACTGCGGCTGCACGGGGTGCGCGTGCTGGTGGTGGAGAAGCTGGCCGAGCCGACCGGGGAGTCGCGCGGGCAGGGCCTGCACGCGCGCAGCGTCGAGTTGATGGACCAGCGCGGTCTGCTGGACCGCTTCCTCGCGGTCGGCGAGAAGTTCAGCGTCGGCGGCTTGTTCGGCGGGGTCGTGAAGGCGTGGCCGGAGCGGCTGGACACGGCGCACCCGTACGGGATCGGGGTCCCGCAACCGGTCACCGAGCGGCTGCTCGACGAGCGGGCCCGCGAGCTGGGCACCGAGATCCGGCGCGGTCGCGAGGTCGTCGGGCTCGACCAGGACGAGGAGGGGGTGTCCGTCGAGCTGGCGGACGGCGCGCGCCTGCGCGCGCGCTACCTCGTGGGGTGCGACGGCGGGCGCAGCACGGTGCGCGCCCTGCTCGGCGTCGGTTTCCCCGGGGTGCCCGCCACGGTCGAGACGCTGATCGGCGACATGGAGGTGACCGCGGATCCGGCCACGATCGGCGCCGTCGTCCAGGAGGTCCGCAGGACCCAGCTGCGGTTCGGCGTCTCCCCCAACGAGGACGGGACGCACCGCGTCGTCGTGCCCGCCGACGGGGTGTCCGAGGACCGGACGACCGCGCCGACCCTGGAGGACTTCCGGAGTCGGCTGCGGGCGGTCGCGGGCACCGACTTCGGCGTGCGCGCGCCGCGTTGGCTGTCCCGGTTCGGCGACGCCACCCGGCAGGCCGAGCGCTACCGGGTCGGCCGGGTGCTGCTGGCCGGCGACGCCGCGCACGTCCACCCGCCGACCGGCGGGCAGGGGATGAACCTCGGCGTCCAGGACGCCTTCAACCTCGGCTGGAAGCTGGCCGCCACGGTCAACGGCTGGGCCCCCGAGGGGCTGTTGGACAGCTACCACGAGGAGCGGCACCCGGTGGGGGCCCGCGTCCTCGACAACACCCGGGCGCAGATGGTGCTGTTGGGC
Source organism: Streptomyces sp. NPDC059917 (assembly GCF_042730635.1). Lineage (NCBI taxonomy): Bacteria > Bacillati > Actinomycetota > Actinomycetes > Kitasatosporales > Streptomycetaceae > Streptomyces > Streptomyces sp. NPDC059917. Next base: position 5,165 of record NZ_JBHWLC010000093.1, on the reverse strand, counting down.
AGCGACCCGGGCGCGACCGCGCTGCGCGGGCTGTTCTCCGCCCTCATGGACTTCGAGGAGGTCAACCGTTACGTGACGGGGATGATCAACGCGGTCGACGTCGCCTACGACTTCGGCGGGGGCCACCCGCTCCTCGGCCGCCGGATGCGCGACGTACCGCTGGAGCGCGGCCGCCTCTACGAGCTGATGCACGGGGGGCGCGGGCTGCTGCTCGACCGGACCGGGCGGCTCTCGGTGGCCGCCTGGGCCGACCACGTCGACCACGTCGTCGACCACGGCCCCGACCTCGACGGGGAGGGGGGTGCGCCCGCGGTCCTGCTGCGGCCGGACGGGCACGTGGCGTGGGTGGGCGACGACCAGCGGGACCTGCTGGAGCACCTGCCCACGTGGTTCGGCGCCGGGTGAAGGGGGACCCGTACCGTCTACTCTTGTCCGCGGCAGAGGGCGGCGAGGGCCGATCGACGAGCGGTTGTGAACGGGGCGTGCGGTGCCGACGGGGGAAGCGAACGACAACGAGCTGGTCGGCAGACTGCTGGGCGGCCGGTACCGGGTGACCTCGGTGATCGGCCGCGGCGGCATGGGCGTGGTCGCCCGCGCGCTGGACGAGCTGCTGGGCCGTGAGGTCGCCGTCAAGATCCTGCGGGCCTACACCGACGCGGGCGCCCCGGAACTGGCCGATCTGCGGACCCGGATGCAGCGGGAGGCGCGGGCCGCGGCCCGGATCCGGCACACCGGTGTGGTCACCGTGCACGACGTCACGGAGGACCAGGGGCTGCCGGTCATCGTCATGGAACTCGTCGACGGGCCCTCCCTCGACGACGTGCTGTCCGCACGCGGCCCGCTGGACCCGCGCGAGGTGGCGGCGATCGGGGCCGAGCTGATGCGGGCCCTGGACGCCGCGCACCGGGCGGGAGTCCTGCACCGGGACGTGAAGCCGGGGAACGTGCTGCTGGAGCGCGGCGGCCGGGTGGTGCTCACCGACTTCGGCATCGCCACGATGGACACCGCCGACGACGAGGCCGCGTCCAAGCTGACCCGCAGCGGCCAGATCATCGGCTCCCTCGACTACCTGCCCCCGGAGCGCGCCCAGGGCCAGGAGCCCGGCCCCCCGGCGGACATCTGGTCGCTGGGCATGACCCTGTTCGCGGCGGTGGAGGGCACCGTCGCCTTCCGCCGCACCTCCGCATGGTCGACGCTCTCGGCGATCGTCGGCGAACCGCTCCCCGAGCCCCGGCGGGCCGGGCCGCTGATGCCGGTGCTGCGGGCCCTGATGGCGAAGGACCCGGCGCAGCGGCCGACCGCCGCCCGGGCCGGGGCGATGCTCGACGAGGTGGCGGCCGGGCGTCCGGCGCACCCCGGTCCCGCCGCCCCGAACCCGCCCGCCGCGGCGCCCCCGCCCGCCGCCGCGACGGCTCCCACCACCGGCTCCTTCGGCCCGCCGCCGGTGCTCGCCGATCCCCACCCCCGGCCGTACGCGCCCCCGCACCCCCGGCCGACGTACGCACAGCCTCCGTACGCGCAGCCGTCGCCTCCGCAGCCCCCGTCTCCGCAACCTTCGTACGCGCAGCCGTCGAACGCGCAGTCGTCGAACTCCGGGCGGGCCCGGCGTCGGACCCGTACCGTGACGCTCGTGGCCGCCGTCGCCGTGCTCGGCGTCGGCGGGGTCGCCTACGCCCTGTCCGGGGGACACGCCGGCGGGCGCGGTGACGCGGGGGCGGCGGGCGGCTCCTCCCCCACGACCGGTCGGCCGGATGCGGGCACGGTGTCGGACGGCGCGGCCACCCCGAGCGCCTCCCCCTCCCGGAGCCCGAAGAAGAAGCCGTCGGCCAGCGCCTCGCCGCGCCGGACCCCGTCCGCGGCGACGGCCAAGCCCGGCCCCGCGTCCACGGCGTGCGGGGGCTGGAGCCACAAGGACCCGACCCCGGGCAGCTACGGCTACGCGGCCCGCGACCTGCACCTGGAGACCGGTCCCTACGAGCGGTGCTCCGACGGCTCCCTCGCCAAGAGCGGCACGAAGCTCCGCTACCACTGCTACGTGGTGAACGCGGACGGCGACAAGTGGACGTACGTCCGCGTGGACGGCGGGGCCGCCGCGGGCTGGGTGTCCGATGCCGGGCTCACGCGCCAGAAGGGCCCTTCGTCCCCCTGCTGACGGCCCGGCGCCCGGCCGCCCCGCGTTCGAAGGCGAGCGCGATCGGGCGCACGGACAGTCCGTGCAGGAGCACGCTCAGCAGGACGGTCGCGCACATCGCGGTGACGACGAAGTCGGCTTCCTCCTCCGGTAGTTGACCGGCCGCCAGGGTGGCGAAGACGATCGAGGTCACGCCGCGGGACCCGAACCAGCCGACGGCCACCCGCTCGGGCCCCGTCAGCACGGTCCCGGTCAGGGACAGCATGACGGGCAGGAACCGGGCCACGGTGAGGGCCAGCAGGGCGAAGCCGAGCTCGGCCGCCCCGATCCCGTCGGCGAACTGGTCGATCGTCAGGCCGCCGAGGACGAACCAGACCGCGAAGGCGAGCACCTGCCCGACGTGGTGGACGAGGGAGAGGTTGGCGTGGCCGAGCGCGCGGGCGGCCGGGGCGTAGCAGACGCCGGAGACGAAGGCCGCGACGAATCCGTTGCCGTGGGCCAGCACGGCCGCCGTGAAGACGAGGAACGGGACCGCCAGCGTGGCCAGGCGCAGGCTCTCCGGGGTCGCCCACTGGGCCGCGAGGGCGCGCTTGACCAGCCAGGCGGCGCCCGCGCCCAGCAGGGCGCCGACGAGGACGGCCGTCGCCGACTCGCGCACCACCCGCCACACCAGCGCCCCCAGACCGCTGTTGCCGGCGGCGGTGACGTGGGCGACGGCGAAGACGAACAGGGGCGAGATCAGCCCGTCGTTCAGGCCCCCCTCCACATTGAGGGCGGCGCGGACCCGCAGCGGTACGCGTTCGTCGGCGAGCAGCGTCGAGATCGGCGCGAGGTCGATGGGCATCACCACCAGCGCGGTGACGAGCAGCAGCCACCACCCGGTGTCGGGGAACAGCGCGGCCCCCAGCAGCGTGGCCGTGCCGATGGTGAGGGGCAGGGCGATCCCGAGCAGGCGCCACTCGCCCGCCGTGGTCTTCAGCCGGTGGTACTCGGTGGATTCGCAGGCGTCCAGGAACAGCAGCACGGCGAGGACCACCTCGACGCCCCGCTGGAAGCCGTGCTGGCTCAGGTTCTCCTGGACCCACGGGGCCTCGCCGCTGTTGAGGAACGCGCCCGCGAGGGTGAAGGCGAGCGGAGCCGTCACGCTCCACCGGGCGAGCCGTTCCGCGGTCACGGACCACGCGAACAACAGGCACGCCACGATGAGGAACGCCGCCATGAACCCTCGCACGGGAGAAGACCGGCGGGCCGTCGGGCCCGCCCGTGAGCCGGACCGGCTCACGATGGCCCGTCCGGGGCCGCGCTCGACCACGGCACCGGCGCGATTGACCCGTTTGGCCGTCGGCGACCACCCGGACGAGCCCCACCGGGCCCGGTCCCCCCTCAGGTGGCGGGTTTGCGGCCCCAGACGAAGACGGGGTCGCCGGTGGCGGTGGTGTTCCAGAGCCGTTCGGCGTCCGCGAGGCGGAGGTTGACGCAGCCGGCCGAGCCGCCGCCGTTGAAGAGGTCGCCGTACACGCCGTGCAGGGCCTGGCCGCCGGAGAAGTACTGGGCGTACGGCATGGGGGCGTCGTCGTAGAGGGTTGAGGTCTCGTCGACGACGCGGTCGGTGATCTCGTGCCAGCCGTCGCGGGTGCGCTGGCCCCACCTGCCCGTGCGGACCGGGACGGCCTCGTAGACCGGGCTGCCGTCGTACTGCACCCACAGCAGTTGCCGGGTGAGGTCGACGCAGACCACGGTCCGGGCGCGCGCCGGGCACTTCCCGTCCCGGTTGGGTCGGCGGCGCTCCTCGACGACCAGGGTGGTGCGGTAGGTCTCCAGGTTCGCGGCGCCGTCGGCGGGCGCGAGGCGCTGGCGCTGCTGGAAGGCGCGGATGGCCTCGCAGTCGGCCGGGCTCTGGCGGCCGTCGGCGGGCAGTCGCAGGTACTGCTCCATCTCCCACTGGTAGGGGCCGGTGTCCGCGGTGCAGGGAGCGGGTGCGGGCGCCGCCGCCGCCGGGGCGGCCGGGCACAGGGCGAGGAACAGGGCGGTGGGGAACAGCGCGCGGGCCGCCCGGGCCGGCAGGCCCCGCGTGCGCCGGCCGTGCCGCGGTGCGGCCATGGGCAGCCTCCAGACGTGCGTTCCGCGCGGCACAGCGGCGAAACGATGACCCCTTGCAAGGCATTCGAGCACGTCCGGCCGTGTCGCGTGCCGTGGTGCGGGGCCATCCGGGTCCGCGGTGGTGGGGTGATGGGGTGTCCACACGCGTGCGGTTCCTGTGCGTGCCGCTGGCAGCGGCACTGGCCCTGTTGACGGGCTGCGGCGACGGCGGCGGGCAGGCCCGCCCGGTCAGCCGGGAGGAGGCCCAGCTGCTGGCCCTGGTGCGCCTGTCGGCGTACGAGTCCAGCCCGGCCGGGATGACCGTACGGGTCCCCGGCCCGGCCGGGGTCACCGTCGTGGACGCGGTCGTCGACTACCGCACCCGGCGGGCCTCGGGCACCTTCTCCGTGCCCGGGCGGCCGGGCGTCGGCGGGGCCCTGGCCTGGGACGACGGGAGCGTGTCCGTGGACCCGGCCGGAGGTCCCCGGCGCTGGTCACGGCGGGGCTACACGCGGGACCCGCTGGACCGGGCGCTGCGGCTGACCCTCCAGCTCGGGCACGACCGGCCGGAGAACGCGCAGTTGCTCGCGCAGTCCGGTGCCCGGTGGCTCGGTCGGCGCCGCCTGCCGGGCGCCGAGCGCGGGGAGGGGCCGTTCGCCGTCTTCGCGGGGCCCCGGCCGCCGCGCCGCGAGGGTGCGGGGGCCTCGCCCCTGACGTACTGGGTCGGCGCCGCGGGAACGCTGCGCCGGGTCGAGGCCCACCTCTCCGGTGAGGGACCGGCGGCGACGGTGGACTTCACCGGAACGCGCGCCGCCCCCGCCGCCGGGGCCGCTCCTCAGCCTGTGGCCGGGTCCGGGGCGGGCAGCGGGTAGCGCGCCGGGTCCGCGACCGGCATGGCCGCCGCCGGGCCCGCGGGCGCGGTGGCCGCGCCGGGCATCGGGGGCTGCGCCGGGGG
>NZ_JBHWLC010000092.1:0-30021 GCF_042730635.1 Streptomyces sp. NPDC059917 | reverse complement strand
CCGGCCGGCCCCCCGGGGGGGGGGGCGCGGCCGGGAGCGGGATCAGCCCTGCGGGTGGTGCGCCGGGATCGGGGGCAGCTCGCCGGTGGTCTCGTAGGCGGAGAGCATCTCGATGCGGCGGGTGTGCCGCTCCTCGTTCGAGTACGGGGTCGCCAGGAAGGCCTCGATGAAGGAGACGGCCTCGTCCTGGGTGTGCATCCGGCCGCCGACGGAGATGACGTTGGCGTTGTTGTGCTCACGGCCGAGCTTCGCGGTCTCGACGCTCCAGGCCAGGATGGCGCGGACGCCCTTGACCTTGTTCGCGGCGATCTGCTCGCCGTTGCCGGAGCCGCCGATCACGATGCCGAGGCCGTCCGCGTCCTCGGCGGTCCGCTGCGCGGCGCGCAGGCAGAACGGCGGGTAGTCGTCCACCGCGTCGTAGATGTGGGGCCCGCAGTCGACGGGCTCGTGGCCGTTGTTCTTGAGCCAGTCCACCAGGTGGTTCTTGAGCTCAAAGCCGGCATGGTCGGATCCGAGGTACACGCGCATGGGACGAGTGTGGCACGGGCGGGCCCCGCGACCTGCTCCGGGGTGTCGCGTAAGTCACTTCTAAAGCTCAAGTAAACCCAAAGAACGCAGATGGGACACCGCCGGACCGAAGTCCCGGACCTTCGTCCATAAGCAACGATCCGGATTGGGGTCTTCCGTCCTGCGTTCATCTCAGGTTTGAATGCCGGGGCTCGCAACCCGAGAACCTAAGGATTCGTCCATGAGCTCCACGACGACCCTCCAGAAGTCAGGCGGCTCCATCGGTGAACCCGATGGCTCCCAGCCCTCCGACGGTCTGAAGGCCGGTCTCAAGAACCGCCACCTGTCCATGATCGCCATTGGCGGCGTCATCGGCGCCGGCCTCTTCGTCGGCTCCGGCGGCGGCATCGCCAAGGCCGGTCCCGCCATCCTGATCTCCTACGCGCTGGTCGGCGCGATGGTCGTCTTCGTGATGCGGATGCTCGGCGAGATGGCCGCGGCCAGCCCGAACTCCGGCTCCTTCTCCGCGTACGCCGACCGGGCGCTCGGCCGCTGGGCCGGCTTCTCCATCGGCTGGCTGTACTGGTTCTTCTGGGTCGTCGTACTGGCCGTGGAGGCCACGGCGGGCGCCAGCATCCTGGAGAGCTGGGTCCCGGCCGTCCCGCAGTGGGCCTGGGCGCTGATCGTGATGGTCGTGCTGACCGTCACCAACCTCGGCTCGGTCGCCTCGTACGGCGAGTTCGAGTTCTGGTTCGCCGGCATCAAGGTCGTCGCCATCGGCGGCTTCGTGATCGTGGGCCTGCTGGCCGTCTTCGGCGTGCTGCCGGGCTCGGACAACCCGGGCGCGGGCCTCGCGCACCTGACGGACGCCGGCGGCTTCATGCCCAACGGCGTCGGGTCGGTGCTGACCGGTGTCCTGATGGTCGTCTTCTCCTTCATGGGCAGCGAGATCGTCACCCTGGCCGCCGGTGAGTCCGAGGACCCGCGCCGCGCGGTCACCAAGGCCACCAACTCGGTGATCTGGCGGATCGGCGTCTTCTACCTCGGCTCGATCTTCATCGTGCTGACCCTGCTGCCGTGGAACGACAAGTCGATCACCGAGAAGGGCTCGTACGTCGCCGCCCTGGACTCGATCGGCATCCCGCACGCGGGCCAGATCATGAACGTGATCGTCCTGACGGCCGTGCTGTCCTGCCTGAACTCGGGCCTCTACACCGCTTCCCGCATGGCGTTCTCGCTGGGCGAGCGCGGTGACGCCCCCAAGGTCTTCGCGAAGGTCTCCAAGAACGGCGTCCCGGTCGCCGCGATCCTGGGCTCGGTCGTCTTCGGCTTCATCGCCGTCTACTTCAACTACGCCTTCAAGGACACGGTCTTCAACTTCCTCCTCAACTCCTCCGGCGCCATCGCGCTCTTCGTCTGGCTGGCGATCTGCTTCACCCAGCTGCGGATGCGCGGGATCCTGCTCCGCGAGGCCCCGGAGAAGCTCACGGTGAAGATGTGGTTCTTCCCGTACCTGACCTGGCTGACCGCCGCGATGATCACCTTCGTCCTGGGCTACATGCTCTACGACGACGGCAACCGCGAGGTCGTCCTGCTGTCGCTGCTGGTCGCCGCCGTGGTGCTGGTCATCGGCACGGTGCGCGACGTCATCCGCCGCAAGGACGCCGCGCGCGCCTGACCGTACGGGCGATCCGCTCCCTCTATACGCGCGCGGCGGCCCCGGACCATCCAGTGGTCCGGGGCCGCCGCGTCGTCGGGGCCGGTGCGGGGATCAGCCGCGGCCGACCAGCTTCCAGGAGGCCGGGAGCAGCCCCATCGCGAGGACGGCCTTGAGCGCGTCGCCGATGAGGAACGGGGTCAGCCCCGCGGCGACGGCCGCGCCGAAGGACATCCCGGTGGACAGGGCGAGGTAGGGGACGCCCACGGCGTAGATCACCGCGGAGCCCGCGGCCATCGTCAGGGCGGTGCGCACCACCGACCGGTCGGCGCCGCGGCGGGCGAGGGCCCCGACGACGGTCGCGGCGAGCAGCATGCCCAGCACGTAGCCGAAGGAGGGCCCGCCCGCGCCCGAGGTGCCGTTCGCGAACCAGGGCATCCCGGCCGCGCCGACCAGGGCGTAGAGCGCGAGGGAGAGGAAGCCGCGGCGGGCGCCGAAGGCGGTGCCGACGAGCAGGGCCGCGAAGGTCTGCCCGGTGACCGGGACCGGCGAGCCGGGGACCGGTACGGCGATCTGCGCGGCGAGGCCGGTCAGCGCGGCCCCGCCGACGACGAGCGCGATGTCGCGGACCCGGCTCGCGGGGAGCAGGTCGGCGAGGACGGCACCGGGCCGGAAGGCGGCGGTCGTCGGAACGGAAGCGGTGCTCATCGGGACTCCGGAGGTTCGGGTGCTGCGGGGCAGGGCGGTGGGGACAAGGTGACGTTAGTCCCGTGACCCCCGGCCGTTCAGCGTCGCGCAGAGACAAAGCAGTGATCCCTTACTTGGTGGGGAGTCCACAAAGGCGGGCGGTCACCACCGCCCCCACAGCGGGCGAAGTGACCTGCGTCACCGCTATTTTTGGCCAGAAGTAAACCGTTTTGCGTGGCCCCGGCCTGCTCGGGGACACTGTGGAGATGTCACAAGCACCCCTGCCTGATCTCCCCCAGGAGCCCCTCGGCCACGGGCTCAAGCAGCGCCATCTGACCATGCTGGGCCTGGGCGGCGTGATCGGCGCCGGGCTCTTCGTCGGTTCGGGCGCGGGCATCACCATCGCCGGTCCCGCGATCATCGTGTCCTACCTGCTCGCGGGCGTCCTCGCGATGCTGGTGATGCGGATGCTCGGCGAGATGTCGGCCGCCATGCCCGCCTCGGGCTCGTTCTCGGTGCACGCCGAGCGGGCGCTGGGCCGTTGGGCCGGATTCTCCGCGGGCTGGCTGTACTGGTTCCTGCTGGTCGTGGTGCTGGCCGTGGAGGCCACCGGCGCCGCGAAGATCGCGAACGGCTGGGTGCCGGAGATCGCGCAGTGGGCCTGGGTGCTGATCTTCATGGTGGTCTTCACCGCGAGCAACCTGGCCGCCGTGCGCAACTTCGGCGAGTTCGAGTTCTGGTTCGCCACCCTCAAGGTCGGTGCGATCGTCCTCTTCCTCGTCCTGTCCACCCTGGCGATCTTCGGCCTCCTCCCGGACACCGACCCCATCGGCCTGACCAACCTGAGCGGCCAGGGCGGCTTCGCACCCCACGGCTTCAGCGGGGTCATCGCCGGCATGCTCGCCGTCGTCTTCGCCTTCGGCGGCCTCGAGGTCGTCACCATCGCCGCCGCCGAGTCCGACGACCCCGCCCGCTCGGTCTCCCGCGCCGTGCGCAGCGCGGTGTGGCGCATCCTCTTCTTCTACATCGGCTCCATGCTCGTCATCGTCACCCTGCTCCCCTGGGACTCGATGAAGCCCGGCGAGAGCCCCTACGTCGCCGTCCTCGACTCCATCGGGATCCCCGGCGCCGGACAGATCATGAACATCGTCGTGTTCGTGGCCCTCCTGTCCGCCCTGAACGCCAACCTCTACGGCTCCTCCCGCATGGTGTTCTCCCTCGCCGAGCGCGGCGAGGCGCCGGGGGCGCTCCTGGCCGTCTCGCCGGGCGGGGTTCCGCGGCGCGCGGTCTTCGCGTCGGTCACCTTCGGCTTCGTCTCCGTCGTCCTGAACCTGCTGTGGCCCGACACGGTCTTCCTCTACATGCTCAACGCCGTCGGCGCCGTGCTCCTCTTCGTGTGGGCGCTGATCGCCGTCTCGCAGCTGAAGCTGCGGCGCCGGATCGAGCGGGAGATGCCGGACAGGCTGACCCTGCGGATGTGGTGCTTCCCGTACCTGACCTGGTTCGCGCTCGCCGGCATGGCGGCCGTCCTCGTCCTCATGCTCTTCGACGACGACGCGCGCCCCCAGCTCCTGTGGTCGGGCGGCGCCGCCCTCGTCGTCCTGCTCGTGGCGGGGGTGCGCGAGCTGCGGGCCGCCCGCTCCTGATGGCGCGGTCGCCTGTGGATGATCACTTCGGGTGAGGCGGGCGTCCACATCGTGGACGGGGAACGTCCGATAAACGGACGGTAGGCAAACTGGTGCACCTCACCCCGTCCACCCGCACACCGGACAGGCACCTCCGCATGAGCCAGCGCACCGCCACACCGCCCGAGCAGCAAGAGGACCGGACGCCCGGGGATCCCGCCGGATCCCCCCTCGGCAACGGACTCAAGCAGCGCCACCTCTCGATGATCGCCCTCGGCGGAGTCATCGGAGCCGGGCTCTTCGTGGGCTCCGGGGCGGGGATCGCCGCCGCCGGGCCCTCGATCGTGCTCGCCTACGCGGTGTCCGGACTGCTCGTGATGTTCGTGATGCGGATGCTCGGCGAGATGTCCGCCGCGAACCCCGCCTCCGGCTCCTTCTCGGTGCACGCCGAGCGCGCGATCGGCCCGTGGGCCGGTTTCACCGCCGGTTGGATGTTCTGGATCCTGCTGTGCGTCGGCGTGGCCATCGAGGCCATCGGCGCGGCGCACATCGTGACGGGCTGGCTCCCGGGCACCCCCTCGTGGATGTGGGTGCTGATCTTCATGGCGGTGTTCTGCGTCTCCAACCTGGGCGCCGTCGGGAACTTCGGCGAGTTCGAGTTCTGGTTCTCGGCGCTCAAGATCGGGGCCATCGGGCTCTTCCTGGGCCTGGGCGTGCTCGCCGTCCTCGGCGTCCTGCCCGGCACCGCCTCCCCCGGCACCGCGAACCTGCTGCACGACGGCGGCCTCCTGCCCAACGGCGTGGACGGACTGCTCGTCGGCCTGCTGGCCTCGGTGGTCGCCTACGGCGGCCTGGAGACGGTGACCATCGCCGCCGCCGAGTCCGAGGACCCGGTCCGGGGCGTCGCCAAGGCCGTCAAGACCACCATGTGGCGGATCGCGATCGTCTACGTCGGCTCGATGCTGGTGATCGTGACGCTGCTGCCGTGGAACGACCCGGCCGTCACCGGGAGCGGCCCCTACGCCGCGACCCTGGACCACCTGGGCATCCCGGCCGCCGGCGAGGTCATGAACGTGGTCATCCTGATCGCGCTGCTGTCCGCGATGAACGCCAACATCTACGGTTCCTCCCGCATGGCCTACTCCCTGGTCTCGCGCGGCCAGGGACCCAAGGCGCTGGGCAAGCTCACCCACCGGGTGCCGCGCCGCGCGGTCCTCGCCTCCTCGGGCTTCGGCTTCGTCACCGTGCTGCTGTCCTACTGGTACCCGGACACCCTGTTCGCCTGGCTGCTGAACATGGTCGGCGGCGTGATCCTGATCGTCTGGGGCTTCATCGCCGTCTCCCAGTTCGTGCTGCGCCGGCGCACGGAGCGCGAGGATCCGCGCAAGCTCGTCGTGCGGATGTGGGGCTTCCCCTACCTGACCTGGGTGGCCCTGGCCGGGGTGGCCGGGGTGCTGGTCCTGATGGCCGTGGGCGAGGACACCCGGGTCCAGGTCCTGTTCACCGGCGGACTCACGGTCGCCCTCGCGGCCACCGGATACGTCCGCCAGCGCGCGGCGGCGGCCCGCGCGGCCGGGTGACGGACCCTCACACCATTCCCCCGAGGCCGGGTCCACGCACACGCGTGGACCCGGCCTCCGGCGTACCGGAGCTCCCGACAAGGCAGGTAACCCTTAGCTGCCTGCGGAAATAGATGCTGCTAGCGTGCAGTTGCGCAAGTGTTGCAATAAGAACACTGAGGGGACCGGATACCCGCATGGCCATCTACACGCTTCCTGAGCTGCCGTACGACTACGCGGCGCTGGAGCCGGTGATCAACCCGCAGATCATCGAGCTGCACCACGACAAGCACCACGCCGCCTACGTCACGGGCGCCAACACCACGCTGGAGCAGCTGGCCGAGGCGCGCGACAAGGAGAACTGGGGCGCGCTGAACGGCCTGGAGAAGAACCTCGCGTTCCACCTCTCCGGCCACATCCTGCACAGCATCTACTGGCACAACATGGCCAACCCGAAGACGGACGAGGGCGGCGGCGTCCCGGACGAGAAGGACGGCCTCGGCGACCTCGCGGACGCCATCACCGAGTCCTTCGGGTCGTTCGAGAAGTTCCGCAAGCAGCTGACCTTCGCGTCCTCCGCGACGCAGGGCTCCGGCTGGGGCGTCCTCGCGTACGAGCCCGTCAGCGGCCGCCTGATCGTCGAGCAGATCTACGACCACCAGGGCAACGTGGGCGCTGCCTCGGTGCCGATCCTGGTCTTCGACGCCTGGGAGCACGCCTTCTACCTTCAGTACAAGAACCAGAAGGTGGACTTCATCGAGGCCATGTGGAAGGTCGTCAACTGGCAGGACGTGGCCAAGCGCTTCGCCGACGCCAAGGCGAACACCCCGCTGCTGATCCCGGCCAAGGGCTGATCAGCCACTGAGCCGTCCGCCTCGTGATCGTCTTCTCAACCTTCACCTGCGGACGTTTCCACCGGAGGGCCCTCGCGAGGACGTGACTCGCGGGGGCCTTCCGCGTGCGCCGGACCCGCCGCGTCCACCAGCCCGTCCACCTCGCCGACCGCCGTGAACTCGTGCGCCAGGCCCGTCTCGTGCAGCCGGGCGAAGGGCGTGAAGGGGATGCCGAACTCCGACTCGCCGTGGTCGAAGTTCCAGCTCTTGTGGATCTGGAAGCGGTAGTCGGTCACCACCGACCCGTCCCCGTGCACCCGGACCGTGCCGCTGATCCGGTACTCGGCCCCGCGCAGCGCCAGCCACCAGTCCGCGCTGCCGCGCCGGGTGATGAGCACCCCGCGCCAGCCGCTGTCCGCCGCGTACGCCCCCGGCTCGCCCACGGCCCTGGCGTCCGCGCGCCACCGCGCGAGCCGCCGGTCGACCTCCGCCCGTACGACGGGCACGGCCAGCAGCGCCCGCGCGTCGACCCGGTACGGGCGCCCCGCGCCCCGCAGGTAGTGGCGCAGGGTCCCCGCGGCGTGGCGGATGCCGAGCGCGGTCCACAGCGGGGGCACGGCGAGCGCGGCGGCGCGCAGCACCCGGTCGCGCGGGCGGGCCGGGAGGCTGCCGTGGGGCGCGTTCCCGTTCGGCTGGTGCGGGTCCGCGCGGCCTCCGTCGCGGCCCAGCACCACCGCTTCCGTACCCGGCCGCCCGGTCTGCCCAGTCCCCATAACGGGACGGTAAGGGAGGAACCGGGCGGCTGCTACTCGGCCGTGCGGTCAGCCGAAGTTCGGGCCGACCGTACGGGTCCGCTTGATCTCGAAGAAGCCGGGCGTGGAGGCCACCAGCAGGGTGCCGTCCCACAGCCGGGCCGCGGCCTCGCCGCGCGGGGCCGGGGTGACGACCGGGCCGAAGAAGGCCACGTCCTCGCCGTCGGCGCCGGGCACCGAGATGACCGGCGTGCCGACCTCCTGGCCGACCCGCTCTATGCCGTTGAAGTGCGAGGCGCGCAGGATCTCGTCGAACTCGTCCGAGTCGGCGTACTCGATCAGCTCGGCCGGGAGGCCGACGTCGGCGAGGGCGGCGGCTATGGTCTCGCGGCCCGCCCCCTGGTCCTCGTTGTGGAAGCGGGTGCCCAGCGCCGTGTACAGCTTGCCGGTGACCTCGCTGCCGTGCTTCTGCTGGGCCGCGACGACCACGCGGACCGGCTCCAGGCCCTTGGGGCCGAGCAGGTCGCGGTAGCGCTCGGGCAGCTCGTCGAGCTTGTCCTCGTTCAGCACGGCGAGGCTCATGACGTGCCAGCGCACCTCGATGTCGCGGACCTTCTCGACCTCCAGCATCCAGCGGGAGGTCATCCAGGCCCAGGGGCAGAGCGGGTCGAACCAGAAGTCGACCGGGGTCTTCTCGGGCACCTGGGTGTCGGACATGACTCTCCTCGCGGCGGGGGTCCCTCGGGGACGCGGATGGGGACGGATCTGGGGGCGCGCCCGGGGGCGCGCTCACCGTCGCAACCGCCCGACGGCCGGACACATTCCCCGTGGGAGGATTCGAACCGAAAACGTGAACACGTGAACACGCACGAAGGAGTGCCCGTGTCCGGTGAAAACCTGTCCCGCGACGAGGCCCGTGAGCGGGCCGAGCTGCTGTCCGTCCAGGGGTACGAGGTCGTCCTCGACCTGCGGTCCGCCGTGGACGAGAGCGAACCGGCCGAGGGGCCACGGACCTTCCGCTCGGTGACGACGCTCCGCTTCCGCTCCGCGGTACCCGGCGCCGCCACCTTCGCGGACCTGATCGCCCCCTCGGTGAACGCGGTCACGCTCAACGGCACCGCCCTCGACGTGGCCGCCGTCTTCGACGGCTCGCGGATCGCGCTGACGGACCTGGCCGGCGAGAACGTGCTGGTCGTGGACGCGAACTGCGCCTACAGCCGGACCGGTGAGGGCATGCACCGCTTCGTCGACCCGGAGGACGGCGAGGTCTACCTCTACACCCAGTACGAGCCGGCCGACGCCCGGCGGGTGTACGCGAACTTCGAACAGCCCGACCTGAAGGCCCCCTACCGCTTCGAGGTGACGGCTCCCGAGGGCTGGCAGGTCTGGAGCAACGGCGCGGAGGAGTCCCGCGAGGGCGACACCCGCCGCTTCGCCGAGACCGCGCCGATCTCGACGTACATCACCTGCGTGGTCGCGGGTCCCTACCACTACGTCACGGACACTTACACGCGCGGGGACCTGACGATCCCGCTCGGTGCGATGTGCCGCAAGGGGCTGGCCAAGCACTTCGACGCGGACGACGTCTTCCTGGTCACCAAGCAGGGCTTCGACTTCTTCCACGAGCACTTCGACTTCCCGTACCCCTTCGGCAAGTACGACCAGGCCTTCGTGCCGGAGTACAACCTGGGCGCCATGGAGAACCCGGGGATGGTCACCTTCCGCGAGGAGTACATCTTCCGCGGGAAGGTCACCCGGGCCTCCTACGAGCGGCGCGCGAACGTCATCCTGCACGAGATGGCGCACATGTGGTTCGGCGACCTGGTCACCATGAAGTGGTGGGACGACCTGTGGCTCAAGGAGTCCTTCGCGGACTTCATGGGCACCTTCTCGATGGTCGAGGCGACCCGCTTCGACAACGGCTGGGTGACCTTCGCCAACAACCGCAAGGCCTGGGCCTACCGGGCCGACCAGCTGCCGTCCACGCACCCGATCACGGCCGACATCCGTGACCTGGAGGACGCCAAGCTCAACTTCGACGGCATCACGTACGCCAAGGGCGCGGCCGTGCTCAAGCAGCTCGTCGCCTACGTCGGCCGGGACGCCTTCCTGGAGGGCGCGCGCCGCTACTTCAAGGCCAACGCCTACGGCAACACCACCCTCGACGACCTGCTGACGGTGCTGGCCGAGGTCTCCGGCCGGGACATGGCGCAGTGGTCGCGCGCCTGGCTCCAGACGGCGGGCGTGAACGCGCTGACCCCGCTGGTGACCTATGACGCGGCCGGGCGGATCACCGAGCTCGCCGTGCTCCAGGAGGGCGACGAACTGCGCCCGCACCGGGTGGCGATCGGCCTCTACCGGCTGCAGGACAGCGCCCTGGTCCGCTACGCGCGCACCGAGGCCGACGTCGCGGGCGCCCGCACGGTGGTCGCGGAGCTGGCGGGTGCCGAGCGGCCCGACCTGATCCTGGTCAACGACGACGACCTGACCTACTGCAAGATCCGCTTCGACGAGGGCTCGCTGGCCACGCTGCGCACGCACCTCGGCGACCTGACCGACCCGCTGGCGCGGGCGATGTGCTGGTCGGCGCTGTGGAACCTGACGCGCGACGCGCTGATGCCCGCGCGGGACTTCCTCGCGCTGGTCCTGGCCCACGCGGGCCGCGAGACGGACGTCGGCGTGCTCCAGATGCTGCACGGGCAGGCGCAGAGCGCGGTCACGCACTACGGCGCGCCCGAGTGGCGCGAGCAGGGCGGCCGGGTGCTGGCGGCCTGCGCGCTGCAGGAGCTGCGGCTGGCCGAGCCGGGCTCGGAGCACCAGCTGACCTGGGCCCGCTTCTTCGCGGCCGGTGCGACGACCGAGGGCGACTACCAGCTGCTGCTGGGGCTGCTCGACGGGAGCGCGCGGATCGACGGGCTGGAGGTGGACCAGGAGCTGCGCTGGGACTTCCTGCTGCCGCTGAGCGCGCACGGCGCGGTGGACGAGGGCGTGCTCGCCGCCGAACTGACCCGCGACGACACGGCCTCGGGCCGACGCCACCAGGTGCGGTGCCTGGCGGCGCGGCCGTCGGAAGCCGTCAAGGCGCAGGCGTGGGCCGTGGTGGTGGAGTCGGACGCCCTGTCGAACGCGCTGGTCGAGGCGACGATCTCGGGGATGCAGCAGTCCTCGCAGCGGGAGCTGCTGGCGCCGTACGCGCAGCGGTACTTCGACGCGATCGAGCGGGTCTGGAGCGAGCGTTCGATCCAGATCGGCATGGACGTGGTCCGCGGGCTGTTCCCCGCGCTCCAGGACACGGACGCGACGCTGGCCGTCGCGGACGCGTGGCTGACGGAGCACGCGGATGCGGCGCCCGCGCTGCGGCGGCTGGTCCTGGAGGCCCGTGACGACCTGGCGCGCGCACTGCGAGGCCAGCGCTGCGACGCGGCGTCCCAGGCCTGACGCCCCTTCGAACGCCGGCGGGGCCAACCCGGCCCGCCGGCGTTCGAAGCCCCACCCCGGGCGGGCCTCACCAACGCCCTCAAACGCCGGGCGGGCTGGAGGTGGTCACCATCCAGCCCCGCCGGCGTTTGAGGCGCCGCCGGAGGCAACGCCCGACCCCGGGCGCGGCTCAAAGACGCCCTCAAACGCCGGGCGGGCTGGAGGTGGGCGCGGCCCAAGGGGCGTTCGAATGGCGGTGGGGGCCCTATCGACCGTCGAACGCCCGTACTTTAGCCCTGGCTTGTCCCGGTTTGTCGACGAGCGTGTAACAGCGGTTAGCGGGGCGGCCGGATGCGGAATCCCCGGCTCATGAACCACAACACGCCCCTCCCCCTCCGGCACCTCACCGGCACCCGCCCCCGCGTCCTGACCCTCGCCGAGCTCCGCGAGCACGGCGTCAGCGCCTCGGACGCCGCCGGCCGGCCCTGGCAGCAGATCCTGCCCGGGGTGTTCCTGCTCCACTCGGGCCCCGCGACCAGCGAGGAGCGGCTGCACGCGGCGCTGCTGTACGCGGGCCGCCGCGGCGGCGAGGTCATGATCACGGGGCTCGCGGCGCTCGCGCTCCACCGCTTCACCTCCGCACCCACCCTGCTCGCCCTGCCCCAGATCGACGTGCTGGTCCCCGGCACCCGCAGGCTCCGCTCCACCGGATGCGTCCGGGTGGTCCGTTCGCACACCCCGCCCCGCCCGCAGGAGGTCACCGGACTCCCGGTGGCCCCGGTCGCCCGCGCCGTGGCCGACGCCGTCGCGCAGCTCTCGGACGCCCAGACCGTACGGCGCCTGCTGAGCGAGGCGGTTCGCGGCGGACACTGCGAACCCGCCGCGCTGGTACGGGAGTTGACGGTAGCCCGGCTGCTGAACCGCCCGCACGTGGTGGACGCGGTCGAGTCGCTGCTGGCGGAGGGGCGGGCCATCGCCGAGGACCGGCTGTACGACCTGGTGCGCCTGTACGGCCTGCCCGAGCCCGTGTGGAACGTGGACCTGCGGGTCCCCGGCGGCCCGCACCTGGGCGGGGTCGACGCCTACTGGCCCGACCAGGCGGTCGCGGTGGAGCTGGACACCCGGGCCCCGCGCCAGGGCGAGGACGAGCAGTGGTCGGAGTGCGCGCGCAAGCGGGACGCCCTGGAGCGGCTCGGGGTGACCGTCCTGCACATCACCCCGCGCAAGCTGCGCGACCACGCCGAGCAGCAGGCGGCGGTCGTCCGGACCGCGCTGACGGCCTCGGCCGACCGCGAGCCCGCCGCCTACCTCGTCGTGCTCCCCCGGTGACCTCCGTCCGGCGCGGGGCCGGCCCCCGTGGCGGCCTCGACGTCGACGGGAGGGTTGGCCGGGGAGTACTCCGGCCCGCTCCAGCGCAGCCGCCCCGGGTGGCGGCTCTCGACCACCGAGGCCACGGTGAAGCGGACGGTCCGGGAGCCGTCGGCCGCGTACTCGGTCCGGGCCCGGCCGCTGAGCTGGAGCAGCGCCCCGCTCTCCCAGTGCGGGAAGAGCAGCCCGGCCCGCGGGTCGGTGGCGAGGTTGCCCAGGGTCAGGAACATGGCGTTGCCGGGATAGTCGGGCCAGGACAGCTCGCCGGGCCCGTGCACCCGGACGAATCCGGGCCGGCCGCCGCGGTGACTGGCCTCGACCCCGCCCTCCGCGGTGGTCGCCACGAAGAAGGTGTCGGCGGACCGGACCCACGCCTCCTGGTCGGGGGTGAGCGCTCCCCCGCGCCGCTCGACCCCGCCCCCCTCCGGCACCAGCGCCACCGGCTGCCGCTTCTGGAGGTACTTGGGGCAGTTGGCGAAGACCTGCTCCGCCTCGACGCTGAACCGGCCCGCCCCTCCCGCCCCCTCGTCCACGACCCCGTTGAGCCGCATCCGGCGCCGGGTCCGCGGATCGAGGGCGATGGTGCCCACGGCGGTCCCGGGGATCGCGAGCACCGCGGCGAGCGGGTCGCCCTCGGGGACCCCGCCGCTCACCGTGATCCGGTGCGGCCCGGTGGCCCGTACGAAGCCGGGCGGGCCGGTGAGCTGCGAGGCCCACAGCAGCCCCGCCCCGTCCGCGGCCCCGACCACCAGGAAGGGCTGCTGCTCCAGGAAGACGGCCGCGACCTCGCGGATGCCGCTGCCCACGGCGCGCCCGACGTGCTCGGCGGCCTCCCGGACCCCCACGCGCCGCTGTACGTCCAAGGAACCTCGGCGGTACGTCACGCCCGTACCTCCTTCTAGAAGAAACCGCAGGTCGGAGCAGCCCCTGCGGGCGCCGGAGCGTCCTCGGCACCGGCCGGGACGGAGATCTCCAGCCGGGTGCCGTCGGGGTCGTGGAAGAAGATCCCGCCGGAGGCCGCGCCCTCGCGGTGGGCGACGACCCCCTCGTAGGCGAAGTCGACGCCGAGCGCGCGCAGCCGCTCCTCGTACGCCCGCACCTCTTCGATCGTGTCCGCCGACAGGGCCAGGTGGTGCAGTCCGGCGGCGGCCGGGGCGAAGGGGCCGCTCGCCTGCTCCCAGAGCGTGAGGACGAGTGCGCCGTCCCGGCCGAGGAAGGCGTAGCGGCGGTCCGCCTCCTTGCCCTCGCCGAGCTGATCGAAACCGAGCGCGTCCCGGTAGAAGCCGAGCGAGCGGTCGAGATCGGTGACGTTCAGGCCGATGTGGCCGGTGCGCAGCGCGCCGATGGCGGTCGTCGTCATGGTGGCCTGTTCCTTTCCAGTGGCTAACCTTCTAAAACAAAGTTAAGGGTTAGGCACCACGCAGTCAACCGGTCACGTATTCTTGAGGGGTTAGTTCGACCTTCGAGGGGCCACGGGAGCAGGCATGACGACGACGGACCCGCGGCCGCTGACCGGGGAACCGATCGCCCTGGACCTGCTGAACACCCGCTGGATGAAGGACGGGGTGCTCACCGACCTCTTCGCCGGGGCCGGCGAGGCCGGGCTGACCCGGGTGGAGGGGGTGGCCGTCTGGCTGCGCTCCACCGGGCTGGACAGCCGCTTCCGGGCCGACGCGCCGACCCTGATCCACCTGCTGACCGCGCGCGAGGCACTGGCCCGCGCGGTCGCGGACCCCGCCGACGCGGGGGCCCGCGCGCTGATCGACGCGGTGCTCGAACACGGCCGGATCCGGGCCACGCTGACCGCCGAAGGACCGGGCGAGCGGGCCGAGTTCGCCGACCCGGCCTGGGGCCCGGCCTGGACGGCCGCCCGCGGCTACCTCGACCTGCTGACCGCCGCGCCCGACCGGATCCGCAAGTGCGCCTCGGAGACCTGCGTGCTGCGCTTCTACGACACCTCGCGCAACGGCACCCGGCGCTGGTGCTCGATGACCGTCTGCGGGAACCGGGCGAAGGCCTCCCGCCATTACGCGCGCACGCGCGAGCGCTAGAGGCGAAGAATCTGTCACACCCGGAACGCGCCCCGGCGCGGTCCATGCGCTGACATCAGGTCAGCGAGTCTACAAATCTCCTCTTCAGCACCCTCGGTTGGTACCGGTCTGCCCGCATAGGGCCCCGATGGCGCATACCCCGCGGTGGCGAATATCCGCCATGACAGGTCACGGTCAATGACAACCCTCCCCAAACAGCTGTCACTTGCGCCAAGCTGACCGGTCATCCGGCACCGAAATCCGGACCGTTTCTTTCACTTATCCAGGGATGCTGATGACCCTCGAATCCCCCGGCTCCATATCCGGCACGCGGCGCGTCGCTCGCGTCGCGGCCGCCGCGGGCCTGGTGGCCGCCCTCGCGGCCACCGGCGCGGTGCCCGTGTTCGCTGCGGGTGGCACCGTCGACCCGGCCGCTTCCGCCGCGGTCAAGTCCGCAGACCAGAAGCTCGGTTCCGCCGACGCCGAACTGCTCCAGCAGGCGCAGGCCAAGGGCGAGAAGACCGTCACCGTGATGGTGGCGACCGCCCCCGGCGAGACCAAGCAGGTGGCCCAGCAGCTGGACGCCGTACAGGGCGCCTCGGTGGGCCAGACGTACGACAAGCTCGGCTACGTGCGCGCCACGCTGCCGACCGACAAGGCGGACGCGGCCCTCAAGGCCGCCGCCAAGCTGTCGACCGTGCACGGCATCGACCTGCGTCACGAGATCTCGCTGCCGGACCCGCGTCCCGACGCCAAGCAGGAGAACGCGCCTGCGAAGAAGACGGCGTCGGAGACCTACCCCGGGCCCGACAAGAACACCCCCGCGAAGAACCCGTACAACCCGTCCTTCGAGACGGGCGCGGTCGACTTCGTGAAGCAGAACCCGCAGGCCGACGGCCGCGGCGTGACCATCGGCATCCTGGACTCCGGCGTCGACCTCGGTCACCCCGCGCTCCAGAAGACCACCACCGGCGAGCGCAAGATCGTCGACTGGGTGACGGCGACCGACCCGATCGCGGACAACGACGCGACCTGGCGCCCGCAGATCACCCCGGTGACCGCGACCGGCGGTTCCTTCACCGCGGGCGGCCAGAGCTGGAAGGCCCCCGAGGGCTCGTACCAGTGGAGCCGCTTCAGCGAGTCCATCACCGCCACCGGTGACATGAAGGGCGACGTCAACCGCGACGGCGACACCACCGACCGGTTCGGCATGCTGTACGACCCGGTGGCCGGCACCGTCCGCGTCGACACCGACCAGGACGGCGACTTCACCAACAACGAGCCGATGAAGCCGTACAAGGACGGCTACCAGATCGGCTACTTCGGCACCGACAACCCGGCGACCGACGTCGCCGAGCGGATCCCGTTCACCATCGAGATCCGCAAGGACGTCCCGATGGACCCGTACGGCGGGGACTGGGTCGGCAAGAAGGCCGACTTCGTCAACATCGGCATCATCGAGTCCGAGCACGGCACCCACGTCGCGGGCATCACCGCGGCGAACAGCCTGTTCGGCGGCAAGATGAACGGTGAGGCCCCCGGCGCGAAGATCGTCTCCTCGCGCGCCTGCTCCTGGACCGGCGGCTGCACCAACATCGCGCTGACCGAGGGCATGATCGACCTCGTCGTCAACCGCCACGTGGACATCGTCAACATGTCCATCGGCGGCCTGCCCGCGCTGAACGACGGCAACAACGCGCGGTCCGAGCTGTACACCCGCCTGATCGACACCTACGGCGTCCAGCTCGTCATCTCGGCGGGCAACGAGGGCCCGGGCGTCAACACCATCGGTGACCCCGGCCTCGCCGACAAGGTGCTCAGCGTCGGCGCCGCGGTCTCCAAGGAGACCTGGGCCGCCAACTACGGCTCCGGCGTGACCAAGAAGTACGCGCTCTTCCCGTTCTCCTCCCGCGGTCCGCGCGAGGACGGCGGCCTGACGCCGACCATCACCGCCCCCGGCGCCGCGATCAACACCACCCAGACCTGGCTGCCCGGCTCCCCGGTCAAGGAGGCCGGCTACACCCTGCCGGCCGGTTACTCGATGCTGCAGGGCACCTCGATGTCCTCGCCGCAGGCGGCGGGCGCCAGCGCCCTGCTGATCTCGGCCGCCAAGCAGAACCACATCGCGCTGACCCCGCAGAGCCTGCGCATCGCGCTCACCAGCACCGCGAAGAAGATCGACGGGGCCTCCGCGCACGAGCAGGGCGCCGGTCTGATCAACATCGGTGGCGCCTGGGAGTCCATCCAGCGCGGTCCGAAGGCCAATGACTTCGCCGTCAAGGCCCCGGTCGACACCGCGATCGACCAGTTCCTCAAGACCCCGGGCTTCGGCACCGGCCTCTACGACCGCGAGGGCGGCCTCAAGGTCGGCCAGAAGAAGGTCTACGACGTCGTCGTCACCCGCACCACCGGCGTCAAGTACGGCACCCGCCACGACCTGACCTGGCGCAACAACGACGGCACCTTCAAGGTGGTCGGCGGCTACGACTACGTCACCCTGCCGCTGAACAAGCCCGTCACGATCAAGGTCGAGGCCAACGCGAAGACGGCGGGCGCGCACAGCGGCATCCTGCAGCTGGACGACGCCACCACCGAGGGCATCGACAAGCAGATCATGACGACCGTCGTCACGGCGACCCCGCTGGCGAAGCCGTCCTTCGGCCTCTCGGACACCTCGTCCGTGCAGCGCAACAGCAACAAGTCGTACTTCGTCACCGTGCCGCAGGGCGCCAAGACCCTCGAGGTCGCGCTCGGTGGTCTCGCGGCGGGCAGCCAGACGCGCTTCATCTCGATCCACCCGTACGGCGTGGGCGTCGAGGACAGCGCGACGACGCAGTGCTACCCGAACTACGACAACCCGGCCAACACCTGCCGCCCCGACCTTCGTTCGTACCCCAACCCGACGCCCGGCGTCTGGGAGATCGAGGTCGAGGCGCGCCGCACGTCGCCGCTGCTCGACAACCCGTTCAAGCTGGACGTCAGCGTCCTGGGCGCGGGCTTCGACCCGGCGGTCAAGGTGCTCCCCGAGGTCAAGCAGGGCACCGCGGCGCCGGTCCAGTGGACCGTCAAGAACGACGGCGCGGCCATCACCGGCGGCAAGCTCCAGGGCGGCCAGCTCGGTTCCGCGAAGGTCGCCAAGCCGACCATCAAGGCCGGTGAGGTGCAGACCTCGACCGTCACCATCGGTGCGGGCGTCTCGCGTCTGGACATCGCCATCGGCGGCGTCTCCGACACCGCCGCGGACCTGGACCTCGAGGTCCAGCTCAACGGCGTCAAGGTCGGCTCCTCCGCCGACGGCGACTCCGAGGAGGCCGTGAGCCTGGCCAACCCGGCCGCCGGCACCTACACGATCATCGTCACCGGCTACGCGGTGCCGTCCGGCACCACCACGTACGACTACCGTGACGTGTTCTTCTCCTCCGCCCTGGGCTCCGTCCAGGTCGACGAGGCCGCCAAGGTGAACCTCGCCAACGGTGCCTCGACGAGCGTCTCGGCGAACGTCCTGGTCAACAGCGCGGCCCCCGAGGGCCGTCAGTTCTTCGGCCAGGTCCAGCTGCTCAACGGCCGCGGCACCGCCGCCGGCACCGGCAGCGTGCAGATCGAGAAGGTCCTCCCGTAACGGTCGACCCGATCACGGCATGACCGCATGACTGCATGACAGAGGGGCGGTGCTCGACGAGCACCGCCCCTCTCCCGTTCCCCCGTTCCCCCCTTCCCGGGCGGCTACTTGCCGATCGAGCTCAGGTCCTGGGCGTAGGTGCCCACCGCGTGCGCGATGACGTCCAGGTTGGTGTCGAAGGCCTTGAGGTCCAGGTTCTTCAGGGTGTCGCCGGCCCCGTGGTAGTTGGGGTCGTACGGGGCCCCCGCCGTGCCGCCGTACCGCTTGGCCTGCTCGGCGGTCTTGATGCCCTCGGCGCCGGTGAAGGTGCCGCCCGCCGGGATGCCGTTCGCGATGAAGGGGCCGTAGTCGGAGCGGCCGTCGAAGTCACTGCCCTCGTGCGGCTTCTTCTTCTTGTCGAGGAAGCCGTTGATCAGCGCCTCGATCTGCGCCGATCCGGCCGGACCGGCGCCCTCGCCGACCTTGTCCGAGTCGTCGCCGTCGTAGACGAACTGGACCGGGTTCGGCGAGGCGATCATGTCGAAGTTCAGGTAGAGCGCGATGTCCTTCTTCTGCTTCTCGGACAGCTGGGCCACGTAGTGCTCCGAGCCCAGCAGGCCCAGCTCCTCCGCCGACCACCAGGCGAAGCGGACCTTGTTCGCGGGTCCCTTGCCCTTCTTGTTGGCGCCCTCGTCGGCCAGCTTGAGGGCGACCTCCAGCAGACCGGCCGAGCCGGAGCCGTTGTCGTTGATGCCCGGGCCCTCGGGGACCGAGTCCAGGTGGGAGCCGAGCGCGACCACCTTGTCGGCGCGGCCCCCGCGGGTCTCGGCGATCACGTTGCGCGTGGTCTTCTTCACGTGCTCCTGGTCGAGGTCCAGCCGCACCGACACCTCGCCCTTGGCGGCGGCCGCGGTCAGCGCCTCCCCGTCGGCGAGGGTGATGCCCGCGCTCGGGATGACGCCCTCGGCGGGCGAGGAGAAGCCGCCGCGGACCGGGGTGGTCCCGCTGTGGTTGTAGACGATGACCCCGATCGCACCGGCCGCGGCGGCCGCCTTCTGCTTCTCCACGAAGGTGCAGCTGCCCCGCTTGACCAGGGCGATCTTCCCGGCGAAGGCCCCGGCGGGGTAGTCGGCCGCGTCGCAGCCGGGGGTCTCGTCGACCCGGGCGAGGGCCAGCGGGGCGACCAGGCCGCCCGCCGGGGTGGACTTGGTGAAGGTGAAGGCGGCGGTGGCCAGCTCGCGGGTGTCCGCGCCGAGGACGGTGGTCCGCTCCGTCCTGGTGTGCGCCTCGAAGATGTCGAAGTCCTGGTAGGAGACCTGGTACCCGGCCTTCTTCAGGGTGTCGTGGACGTAGGCGGCGGAGGCCGCGTGGCCCGGCGAGCCGGCGGCCCGGTTGCCGCCGTTGGCGTCGGCGATCTGCTGGAACTTCGCCAGGTGGCGGTAGGCCCCGCGGGCGGTGACCTCCTCGACCAGCTCCTTGGCGAGCTTCCCGTCGCGCGCGGGGGCGGCGGCGGCCGGGCTGGCGGTCAGCAGCAGCGGAGCGGCGACGGCGGCGGCCGCGAGGGCGGCGAGCGCCGGTATGGACCGGCGGTTGCGGTGGGCGCGCACGGGGGTTCCTCCCGGGTGGTGGGGCGATGGTTCGCCCTGCGGACGGACGTGTCCGCATATCGATCACGACAGACCGGACCGTAGCCACCCGGGAACCGACAAAACGGGTGTTCAGCGCCTGTGCAACACGGCCGCCACACACTCGTCACGGGGGTACACGATCCGGACACCGTCCGTTCCTCGGACAATGGATTGGACAAGGCTCGTGGGGTCGAACGCATGATGGCTCCACGCGCGCCCGCGTCGTACGTACAAGAGGAGTCACCGTGAGGGTCGGAATCGTCGGAGCCACCGGACAGGTCGGCGGAGTCATGCGCGGCATCCTCGCCGAGCGGAAGTTCCCGGTGGACGAGCTGCGGCTGTTCGCCTCGGCCCGCTCCGCGGGCACCGTCCTGGAGTGGGAGGGCCGGGAGATCACCATCGAGGACGCCTCCACGGCCGACTACTCCGGCCTGGACATCGTGCTCTTCTCGGCGGGCGGCGCCACCTCCCGCGCACTGGCCGAGAAGGTCGCCTCGCAGGGCGCCGTCGTGATCGACAACTCCTCCGCCTGGCGCGGTGACCCCGAGGTCCCCCTCGTCGTCTCCGAGGTCAACCCGCAGGCGATCAAGAACCGCCCCAAGGGCATCATCGCGAACCCGAACTGCACCACCATGGCCGCGATGCCGGTGCTGCGCCCCCTGCACGACGAGGCCGGCCTGACCGCGCTCGTCGCCACCACCTACCAGGCCGTCTCCGGCTCGGGCCTGGCGGGCGTCGCCGAGCTCAAGGGCCAGGCCTGCGCGGTCGCCGAGGCCGCCGACCAGCTGACCTTCGACGGCGGCGCCGTGGACTTCCCCGAGCCGGCCGTCTACAAGCGCCCGATCGCCTACAACGTCGTGCCGCTCGCGGGCAACCTGGTCGACGACGGCTCCTTCGAGACCGACGAGGAGCAGAAGCTCCGCAACGAGTCCCGCAAGATCCTGGACATCCCGGAGCTGAAGGTCTCCGGCACCTGCGTGCGCGTCCCCGTCTTCGCGGGCCACTCGCTCCAGGTCAACGCCCGGTTCGCCGCTCCGATCAGCGTCGAGCGCGCCTACGAGCTGCTGGGCGCCGCCCCGGGCGTCGAGCTGTCCGAGATCCCGACCCCGCTCCAGGCGGCGGGCAAGGACGCCTCGTACGTCGGCCGCATCCGCGTGGACGAGACCGTCGACAACGGCCTCGCGCTCTTCCTCTCGAACGACAACCTCCGCAAGGGCGCCGCGCTGAACGCGGTCCAGATCGCGGAGCTGGTGGCCGAGGAACTGCGCGGCTGACCCCGCACGCACACCCGAGGGGCGGCGCCGCACCGGCGCCGCCCCTCGGGCACGTCCGGGGCCGGTGACACACCCGGCGATTTCGCCCGTGGATTACTCCGACGCGGTGACGCGGCCCGCATGGAAGGATGGCCGGGCAACGTCACCATCGAAGGAGATGCCGCGTGCCTGGCACGAATCTGACCCGCGAAGAAGCCCAGCAGCGCGCGAAGCTGCTGACCATCGACTCGTACGAGATCGATCTCGACCTCAGCGGTGCGCAGGAGGGCGGCACCTTCCGGTCCGCGACCACCGTGCGCTTCGAGGCGTCCGAGGCGGGCGCGGAGTCCTTCATCGACCTGGTCGCGCCGTCCGTCCACGAGGTCGTGCTGAACGGCACCGCGCTGGACGCGTCCGCCGTGTTCCAGGATTCCAGGATCGCGCTCCCGGGCCTGCTGGCCGGCCGCAACGAGCTGCGCGTCGTCGCCGACTGCGCCTACACCAACACCGGTGAGGGCCTGCACCGCTTCGTCGACCCGGTCGACGAGCAGGCCTACCTGTACACCCAGTTCGAGGTGCCGGACGCCCGCCGCGTCTTCGCGAGCTTCGAGCAGCCCGACCTGAAGGCGACGTTCCGCTTCACCGTGACGGCCCCCGAGGGCTGGACCGTGATCTCGAACTCCCCGACGCCGGAGGCCGCCGACGTCAAGGACAACGTCTGGCGCTTCGAGCCGACCCCGCGGATCTCCACCTACATCACCGCGCTGATCGTCGGCCCGTACCACGCGGTCCACAGCAGCTACGAGGGCGCCGACGGCCAGTCCGTCCCGCTCGGCATCTACTGCCGCCCCTCGCTCGCCGAGTTCCTCGACGCGGACGCGATCTTCGACGTGACCCGGCAGGGCTTCACCTGGTTCCAGGAGAAGTTCGCCTACGACTACCCCTTCGCGAAGTACGACCAGCTCTTCGTGCCGGAGTTCAACGCGGGCGCGATGGAGAACGCGGGCGCGGTCACCATCCGCGACCAGTACGTCTTCCGCTCGAAGGTGACCGACGCGGCGTACGAGCTGCGCGCCGAGACCATCCTGCACGAGCTGGCGCACATGTGGTTCGGCGACCTGGTCACCATGGAGTGGTGGAACGACCTGTGGCTGAACGAGTCGTTCGCGACCTACACCTCGATCGCCTGCCAGGCCTACGCCGAGGACTCGAAGTGGCCGCACGCCTGGACGTCCTTCGCCAACTCCATGAAGACCTGGGCGTACCGGCAGGACCAGCTGCCCTCGACGCACCCGATCATGGCCGACATCCGTGACCTGGACGACGTGCTCGTCAACTTCGACGGGATCACCTACGCCAAGGGCGCCTCGGTCCTCAAGCAGCTCGTCGCCTACGTCGGCATGGAGCCGTTCTTCAAGGGCGTCCAGGCCTACTTCAAGGCCCACGCCTTCGGCAACACCCGCCTGTCCGACCTGCTCGGCGCGCTGGAGGAGACCTCCGGCCGCGACCTGACCACCTGGTCGAAGGCATGGCTGGAGACGGCCGGCATCAACATCCTGCGCCCGGCGATCGAGACCGACGCGAACGGCGTCATCACCTCCTTCGCCGTCCGCCAGGAGGCCCCGGCGCTGCCCGCCGGCGCCAAGGGCGAGCCGGTCCTGCGTCCGCACCGGATCGCGATCGGCTTCTACTCGATCGACCGGGAGAGCGGGCGGCTGCTGCGCGAGCGGCGCGTCGAGCTGGACGTGAGCGCCGCCGAGCTGACGGACGTACCGGAGCTGGTCGGTCTCCAGCGCCCCGACGTCGTCCTGCTCAACGACGACGACCTGTCCTACGCCAAGGTCCGCCTGGACGAGCTCTCGCTCGCCACGGTCACCGCGCACCTGGGCGACTTCCAGGAGTCGCTGCCGCGCGCCCTGTGCTGGGCCTCGGCCTGGGACATGACGCGCGACGGCGAACTGGCCGCGCGCGACTACCTCGCCCTCGTCCTGTCGGGCATCGGCAAGGAGTCGGACATCGGCGTGGTGCAGTCGCTGCACCGCCAGGTGAAGCTGGCCGTCGACCTGTACGCCGACCCGGCCTGGCGCGAGAGCGGCCTGGCGACCTGGACCGAGGCCACGCTGGAGCACCTGCGCGCGGCCCCGGCCGGCAGCGACCACCAGCTCGCCTGGGCCCGCGCCTTCGCGGCGACGGCCCGCACCGAGGGTCAGCTGACCTTCCTGGCGGCGCTGCTGGACGGCCACGCGGAGATCGGCGGCCTCGTGGTCGACACCGAGCTGCGCTGGGCGTTCCTGGAGCGGCTGGTCGCGACGGGCGTGCTCGGCGAGGCGGCCATCGCGGCGGAGCTGGAGCGGGACAAGACCGCGGCGGGCGAGCGCCACGCGGCGACCGCGCGCGCCGCGCGGCCGACCGCCGAGGCGAAGGCCGAGGCGTGGGCCGCGGTGGTGGAGTCCGGCGACCTGCCGAACGCCGTGCAGGAGGCCGTGATCGGCGGCTTCGTGCAGACCGACCAGCGCGAGCTGCTGGCGCCGTACGCGGAGAAGTACTTCGCGGCGGTCAAGGACGTGTGGGACTCCCGCAGCCACGAGATCGCGCAGCAGATCGCGGTGGGCCTGTACCCGGCGCTCCTCGTCTCCCAGGGGACGCTGGACGCGACGGACGCGTGGCTGTCGGCGGCCGAGCCGAACGCTGCGCTGCGCCGCCTGGTGTCGGAGTCCCGCTCCGGCGTCGAACGGGCCCTGCGCGCCCAGTCCGCCGACGCCGCCTCCGCCTGACCCGACCCCCTGCGCCTCAGGCGCCGGCGAGGCTGACCAGCCCCGCCGGCGCCTGAGCCACGGGCCCGACCAACGCCTCCGGCGGGCCCTCAAACGCCGGGCGGGCTGGACTTGGCCTGGGCCCGGACCTCACGCTCGCCGGGCGGGGTGGATTTCGCCGAGGCCCGGCCCTCGCGCTCGCCGAGCAGGCCGACCAATCCAGCCCCGCCGGCGTTTGAGGCGCGGGTCCGGGCGGAGCCCGGGACAGTCGGCCGAGGGCGCCCACCGGGCATTGCCTCCGGCGGGCCCTCAAACACCGGGCGGGCTGGACTTGGCCTGGGCCCGGACCTCACGCTCGCCGGGCGGGCTGAATTTGGCCGAGGCCCGGCCCTCGCGCTCGCCGAGCAGGCCGACCAATCCAGCCCCGCCGGCGTTTGAGGCGGTCGGTTACGGGGTCGCTTCGCGGAGGGCCGTCAGGACTCGGGCCACCGCGGGCGCGGCTTCGGCCCCCCGCCGCAGCGCGGCGATCACGTGCCGGGCGGGCCGATCGGCCTCCAACACCCGCACCGCGACCTCGTACCCCCGCCCCGCCACCGCCATCCGCGGAACCAGCGCCACCCCCATCCCCGCCTCCACCATGGCCAGGATCGCCGTCCACCCGGCGGCCGAGTGCGCCTGCTCCGGGACGAAGCCCGCCGCCTCGCACGCGGTGCGGGTGATCTCCGACCAGGGCCCGCTGCCCCCGAAGATCCACCGTTCCCCGGACAGGTCCGCGAGCCGCAGCCCCGCCGCCCCGGCCAGCCGGTGGTCCGCCGGGAGCGCCACGTCCAGCGGGTCCGCGAAGAGCGGGATCCGGGTGAACCGCGGGTCGCGGGCGGTCGGCGCGTGAGCCGCCAGGGACAGCGCCAGGTCCACCGACCCGGCGGAGAGCAGCTCGTACGCCTCCGCGGCCTCCGCCTCCCGCACCCGCACCTCGATCCCCGGATGGCTGCGCCGCAGCGCGGCCACGGCCGGGACCACGAGCGCCGGGACGGCGGTGGAGAAGGCCCCGACCCGGACCTCGCCCGCCTCCCCGGCCAGGTAACCGGCCAGTTCCGCGTCGGCCCGCTCCAGCTGGGCGAAGACCGCCTCGGTGTGCCGCAGGACCAGGTGCGCGGCGTCGGTGAGCCGGACCCGGCGCCCCTGCGCCTCCAGCAGTCCCACGCCGAGCTGTCTGGCGAGGTTGGTCAGCTGCTGCGAAACGGCCGAGGGCGTCATGTTCAGCGCCTCGGCCGTCGCGGTCACGGTCCCCCGTTCGGCGAGGGTCCGCAGGATCCGCAGCTTCTTGATGTCCCAGTCGTGCATGGGACCGAACCTACCGGCGGGCACCCAGGGTCACACCGCCCAGGATCAGCGCCATGCACAGCAGCTCGGTCGGGCCGGTCCGCTCGCCGATGAGGAGGAAGCCGAGGACGGTGACGCAGACCGGCTGGAGGTAGTAGACGACGCCCGCGCGGGCCGCGCCGATCAGCGAGACGGCCTTGTTCCAGGCGAAGAAGGCGACGGCGGAGGAGAAGACCCCGACGTAGAGCAGCGGGCCGACCGTGGCGGGCGCGACCTCGAAGCCGCCCTGCACGCGGACCGAGACGGCGTAGAGCGGGGCGAGCATCAGGGCGCCGAGGACGAAGGTGGTCAGCAGGAAGGCGGGGCCGCCGATCTCGGCGGGCTTGCGGCGCAGCAGGGCGCTGTAGGAGGCGAAGGACAGGGCGGCGGCGAACATCCACAGGTCGCCGGTGGCGAAGTCGAAGCCCAGCGAGCCGTGGCCGACGAGGAGCAGCACGCCGAAGGCGGCGAGCAGCATGCCGCCGGTGCGGCGCGGGCCCAGCTTCTCGCCGCCGAGGCGCGAGTAGACGGCCATGACGACCGGCGAGGCCGCCATGATCATGCCCATGGTGCCGGCGGGGGTGGTGAGCCCGGCCTGGTGCACCAGGGTGTTGTACATCGCTATGCCGAGCAGCGAGGCGAGCGCGATGTAACCGAAGTGGCGGCGGATCAGGGCCCGCTGCCGCCAGGCCTGCCGGGCGGCGAAGGGGGCGACGGCGAGGATCGCGATGATCCAGCGCCAGAAGACGGCCTGGACGGGCGGAACGGAGTCCGCCATGTCCCGGGTGGCGACGAAGCTGCCGGACCAGACGACCGTGGCGATCAGGGCGAGGAGCACGCCGAGCCCGGCGACGCCCTTCTTCCCGCTGCCCTGCTGTGCCTTCGAAGCGGTACGGACGCGGTCCATGACGGCCACTGTGTGTCTCCCCCTGGGGTCTGCTGCGACGGGTTCCGGTTGCTACCGTCGCACCTGCCCATTGACCAGGTCCATCGAAATGTTTCGATCGTTCTGTTCAGAAATCATGAACGGTTGGAGGGGGGTCCGGGTGCGCGTACGGCGGCTCGGCAGCTGGCCCACGAGCGTCGCCGCGAAGGCGATCGCCATCCCGGCCACCTGGACGGGCGAGAGCGCCTGGCCCAGCGCGGCCCAGCCGATGACGGCGGCGGTGAGCGGCGAGAGCGGGCCGAGCAGGGTCACGGAGGTCGCGGTGAGCCGGCCGATCCCGCGGAACCAGAGCCAGTACGCGATCCCGGTGTTGATCAGCATCATGTAGCCGTAGCCGAGGAAGGCCTTGCCGTCGAGGGCCGGCGGGGCCCCCTCGACCAGGGCGGCGACGGGCAGGAGCAGCAGCCCGCCCGCGGTCAGCTGCCAGCCCGTCAGGGCCAGCGGGCCCACGCCCTCGGGGCGGCCCCAGCGCTTGGTCATGACCGTTCCGGCCGCCATCGAGGCGGCGGAGCCGATGCCGGCCAGTACGCCGACCAGGTCGAGCGCGGCCCCGGCCTTGAGCACGACCATGCTGACCCCGAAGGCCCCCGCGATCGCGGCGAGCAGTGACTTCGTACCGGCCTTCTCGCCCAGCAGCAGCCCGGCGAGCCCGATGACCACGAGCGGGCCGAGCGAGCCGAGGACGGCGGCGACCCCGCCCGGCAGCCGGTAGGCGGCGAGGAACAGCAGCGGGAAGAAGGCACCGATGTTCAGGGCGCCCAGCACCGCGGACTTCCACCACCAGGCGCCCTTGGGCAGGATCCGGGCGACGGCTATGAGCATCAGCCCGGCGGGCAGGGCCCGCATCACCCCCGTGAACAGCGGCCGGTCGGGGGGCAGCAGCTCGGTGGCGACGGCGTAGGTGGAACCCCAGGAGATCGGGGCGAGGGCGGTCAGGGCGACGGTGGCGAGGCGCTTCATGGCGGTACTCCTCGAACGGGTTGCGGGATCCGGGATCTGGGGGGGGCGGGATGCGGGCGGCGGCCGACGGGCCGCGCGCGGTCAGGCGGCGACCGGCGCCGGGGCGGCGGCGGGGACCGGGGGCTCGGCGTGGACGGCCTCGTCCGGCAGGTGACGCTCCAGCCGGACCAGGGCCGCGGCGGCGCCGATCGCGGCGACGGCGAGCACGGTCCACGGAAGGCGGCCGTCGACGCTCAGCAGCACGGTGAAGAGGGACGGAGCCAGCGCGCCGGCGAGGGAGTAGGAGAGCTGGTAGGTGGCGAGGTAGCGGCCGCGCACCGCCTCGGGGGCCGCGGAGACCGACAGGGCGCCGCCGGAGGGGCTGTGGACCAGCTCGCCCACGGTGTAGACGACCACGATCGCCATGAGGGCGATCAGCAGGCCGGTCGAGCCGGGGCGCACGGTCCCGAGCACGATCTGGCCGACGAAGGCGGCGGCGAAGAGCAGCGACCCGAGGGCGGCGGAGCGGGTCCGACGGGCGCCGGAGCGCCGCACCCGGCTCGCGATCAGGACGCCCGCCCCGGCGCACAGCACTGTGTTGAGGGTGAAGGCGGCGCCGGTGAGCGAGTCGGGGCCGCGCAGCCAGGTGGCGATGTACAGCGGGAAGAGGACGGAGAGGGCCGAGTAGCCGAGGGCGGTCAGGAAGTTGGCGGCGGTCAGGCCGAGGAAGGGGCGGTCGCGCAGCACCGTCCGGTAGCCGACGGCCGGGCGCCCCGGCCCCGCGGACCGGTCGGCCGCCGCGTCCGCACCGCGCACCGGGCGGACCCGGCTGACGAGCAGTCCGGCCGCCGCGAAGGCGAGGGCGTTGGCCCAGGCGGTCCAGGAGAACCCGCCCGTGCCCCACAGGGCCAGTACGCCGGAGACGATCATCGCTCCGGCGCCCATACCGGCGTTCTGCAGGGCCCGCAGGGACGCCTGGAGGCGGTCCCGGGCACCGCCGCGCGCCACCTCGCCGATCAGCGACTGCTGGACGAGGGCGAAGGAGCGGTCGGCGAGGGCGGTGAACAGGGCGACGACCGCGAAGGCCGACAGCGAGGTCGCGAAGGGGTAGGCGAGGAAGCCGAGCGTCCGGATCCCGTAGAGGACCAGGACGACCGGCTTGGCACCGAACCGGTCGACGGCCGTGCCCGCGAGCGGCATCAGCGCCAGCCCCGCGAGGCCGGTGACGGTGAGCACCAGGCCGACGGCGGCGAAGGAGAGGCCGGTGACGTGCCGGAAGAAGACCAGCGTGAACGGTATGTACATGCCGATCCCGACCGCGTTGATCCCCGCCGCCACGAGCAGCTCCCGCTCCCCCGTCACCCGCTCCACCGCCGCCCGACGCCGCTTCGCCGACATGTCCGCTCCCCCAAGTAGGTTGTTAGAAAGTAGCTTACTCCTAAGCTACTTTCCGTCAAGCAACTTTCTTGCGATCTACCGAGGGGACTCGGGATACTTCGACGCATGAGCGAAAAGGACGCGGTCGACGCGATAGCCGCCCAGTGGAACGCGGTCCGCCCGGATCTGGACGTGACGCCCATGGCCGTCTTCGGCCGGATCTACCGGATCAGCAAGGCGATGGGCGACGCCATGGACCGGACCTACGGCCGCTACGGCATCTCCCGCGGGGAGTTCGACGTCGTCGCCACCCTGCGCCGGTCCGGCGAGCCCTACACCCTCTCGCCGCGCCAGCTCTCGGCCACACTCATGCTCACCACGGGCGGCATGACCGGGCGGCTGGACAAGCTGGAGAAGGCCGGGCTGCTGCGCCGCAGCCCCGATCCGCACGACCGGCGGGGGCTCCAGGTGACGGTCACCGAGCGCGGCCTCGCCCTCATCGACGAGGCGGTCGCCGCGGGTCTGGAGGTCCAGCGCGCGGGCCTCGAAGGCCTCGACGAGGAGGAGGTCACCGTCCTCACCGCCCTGCTGCGCAAACTGCTCGGCGGCCTCTGAACGCTCGGCCGACTCTGAACGCTCGGCCGCCTCCCGGGGCATGCCGAAAGGGCGCCGGAGGTCCACAGTGCCACCGGTACGTCACGCGTCATGCGTCACGTACCGGGCTGCGGACCTCCGGCGCCCCGGAAGCCGTGCGGGGTCCGACCCCTCGGGGTCGGCCCTCCTTACTGGTCCTGCGTCTTGCGCGACTTGTCGCCGACCATCACGAGGCCCGCGATGACCAGGAACAGCACGATCGGCGCGGCCACGAACAGGCCGAGGGTCTCGGCAATGCTCAGGCCCTTGCCCGGGTCGTCACCGTCGTCGCGGGTCAGCGCGAGCGCGGGAGACGTCATCAGCAGCATCATCAGCGTCGTTCCGGCCGTGACAGCGCCGGCGCGCAGAGCGTTCTTCTTGTCCACGGTGCAAACGTAGCGAACACCTAAACAGCGCGCGCGCCCGGGGGTGCCGTACGGGGGTGCGCGCCCTCCCGCACCGCGCTCAACAGGGCGTTCGCCCGGGGCGAGGCGGCGATCCGCTCCAGCGTCAGCGGCCGTCCGCTCCCGTCGGCCACCGGCAGCCGCCAATTGGGGTACTGGTCCCAGGTCCCCGGCAGGTTCTGCGGCCGCCGGTCGCCCACCGCGTCCGGCAGCCACACGCCGACCAGCCGGGCCGGGGTGCGCACCAGGAACCCGTACAGGGCCCGTACGGCGGCCTCCTCGCCCTTGGTGTCCAGACCGAGCCGGTCCAGCACCTCCAGCCACTCCCGCGTGTCCCCCGCGTCCTCGGCCCGTTCCAGCTCCGCCGGACGGGTCAGCAGGCCCAGCCGGTCGCGCAGTTCGACGTGAGCCCCCGCCAGTTTGGCGGCGGTGGGCGGCAGATCGTGGGTGGTGGCGGTGGCCAGGCAGTCCGCGCGCCAGTGCGCCGGGGCCAGCGGGGCGCCGCCGCCCGCCCAGTCGCGCTCGAACCACAGCACCGAGGTGCCGAGCACCCCGCGCCGGGCGAGGGCCTCGCGGACCCCCGGTGCCACGGTCCCGAGGTCCTCGCCGACGACCGGCGCCCCGGCCCGGTGGGCCTCCAGCACCAGGACCGCGAGCATGGCCTCGCCGTCGTACGAGACGTACGTGCCCTCC
>NZ_JBHWLC010000091.1:0-30045 GCF_042730635.1 Streptomyces sp. NPDC059917 | reverse complement strand
GCCGTCGGCCGCCGGCTCCGCGTCCGCGGCGGGCTCCGCGGCCGCGTCCGCGGCTCCGGCGTCGCCGTCGTCGCCCGCGCCGGAGCGCGCGCCGTCGTCCGCGGTCCCGTCCGCCTCCGCGGCCGCGCCGGAATCCGCGTCGGCTTCCGCCCCGGCCTCCGCTTCCGGTCCGGCGTCGACCTCCGCGTCGGCGGGGGCCTGCGCCACCGGTTCGGTCGGCGGGTCCGTGCGGTCCGTACTCACAGCGTGCTCCAGTCAGGATCGGGATAGCGGTGCACGGGCGCCGAGACGTCGTCCAGCGCGCGGCAGATCTCCTCCGGAAGACTAAGGGCCTCCACCGACAGGGCCGCCGCGAGCTGGGCCGGGGTACGGGCCCCCACGATCGGGGCCACGACCCCCGGGCGGTCGCGGATCCACGCCAGGGCCACCTGGAGCGGGGTCACGGCCAGCCCGTGCGCCGCCGTCGCCACCGCGTCCACGATCCGGCTCGCGGCGTCGTCCAAGTAGGGTTCCACGAAGGCGGCCAGGGTCTCCGAGGCTCCCCGGGAGTCCGCGGGAACCCCCTCCCGGTACTTGCCGGTCAGTACCCCGCGCCCCAGCGGGGACGAGGGCAGCAGGCCGACGCCCAGGTCCAGCGCCGCGGGCAGCACCTCCCGTTCCAGGCCCCGCTGGAGCAGCGAGTACTCCATTTGGGTGCAGGCCAGCGGCGTCCTGACGCCCGGCGCGGCCCGCTGCCACGTCGCCGCCTTCGCCAACTGCCAGCCGGAGAAGTTCGACACCCCCACGTACCGCGCCCGCCCGCTGCTGACCGCGAGGTCCAGCGCGTGCAGCGTCTCCTCCAACGGGGTCCAGGGATCGAAGGCGTGGACCTGCCAGAGGTCGACGTGGTCGGTGCCCAGGCGCGCCAGCGAGTCGTCCAGCGCCGCCAGCAGGTGTCCGCGCGAGCAGTCGAAGCGGCGGTCCGGATCCGCCACCCCGCCCGCCTTGGTGGCGATCACCAGGTCCCGGCGCGGCACCAGCCCGTCCAACAGGCGCCCCAGCAGGTACTCCGCCTCGCCGTCCCCGTACACGTCGGCGGTGTCGACGAGGGTGCCGCCCGCCTCCCAGAAGGCCTTCAGCTGCTCGGCGGCCACCTCCTCGTTCTGGCCCCCGGCCGAGCGGCCCCACGTCAGGGTGCCGAGGCCGATCCGGGACACGCGCAGGCCGGTGCGGCCGAGATGCCTCTGCTCCATGAGCGCTGAGCGTACTGCGGGACGCCGCAGGCACTGACGGATGGTGGCCCGGCGCGCTAGAGTCCCGGGGACAGCGACGTTACTCATCAGTACAGACGTGTACCGGCTTAAAGGGGACGACATGCGGCTCGGCATCAATCTCGGCTACTGGGGCGCGGGCATGGACGCCGACAACCTGGCCGTCGCCAGGGAGGCGGACCGCCTCGGCTACGACGTGTGCTGGGCCGCCGAGGCCTACGGCTCCGACGCCCCGACCGTCCTGGCCTGGGTCGCCGCCCAGACCGAGCGCATCGACATCGGCTCCGCGATCCTCCAGATCCCGGCCCGTCAGCCCGCGATGACCGCGATGACCGCCGCCACCTTGGACTCCCTCTCCGGCGGACGCTTCCGCCTCGGCCTCGGCGTCTCCGGCCCGCAGGTCTCCGAGGGCTGGTACGGCGTGAAGTTCGACAAGCCGCTGGCCCGCACCCGCGAGTACGTCGAGATCGTCCGCAAGGCCATGAGCCGCGAGCGCCTCACGCACGACGGCGAGCACTGGACCCTGCCGCTGCCCGGCGGCCCCGGCAAGCCGCTCAAGCTCACCGTGCACCCCACCCGCGAGCACATCCCGCTCTACATCGCGGCCATCGGCCCCAAGAACCTGGAGCAGACCGGCGAGATCGCCGACGGCGCCCTGCTCATCTTCCCGGCCGCCGAGCACCTGGAGGCCACCGCCCTCACCCACATCCGGGCGGGCCGCGAGAAGGCCGGGCTGACCATGGACGGCTTCGACGTCTGTCCGACGGTCCCGCTCGCCGTGGGCGACGACGTGAACGCCCTCGCCGACATGTTCCGCCCCTACACCGCCCTGTACGTCGGCGGCATGGGCAGCCGCAAGCAGAACTTCTACAACCAGCTCGCCCAGCGCATGGGCTACGAGAAGGAAGCCGTCGAGATCCAGGACAAGTACCTGGCCGGCGACAAGACGGGCGCGGCCGCCGCGATCCCGCACTCGCTGATCGACTCGACCACCCTGCTCGGCTCCGTGGAGCGGATCGCGGACAAGATGACGGCCTACGCCGAGGCCGGGGTCACCACCCTGACGCTGGCCCCGGCCGGCTTCACCCTGGACGAGCGGCTCACCGCCCTGCGCGCCGGCACCGAGGCCCTGGAGCGGGCCGGAATCGCCTAGCGCGCCGGGGCCGGGGGCCGGGAGGAAGTCTGCGGCCGTGGTGGGGGCTCGGGGGGTCTTCCCCGCCACGGCCGACACAGCGAACAACGCGCCGGGGGCCCGGTGGGTTACGCCCCCGGGGCTACCCCTTCGGGCTACCTACGGTTGCCCGCACCCGGGATCGGGACTTGAGTGAAGTCCCGCTTCCCCGGAGGTGTTCCGTCCCATGCTCTCTGCCCGCAGCCTGTTCCGGGAGATCCTCGAACACGACGACTCCTTCCAGCTGTTCTGTTCCATCGCCGCCAGCGGGGAGTCCCAGGGCGGGTGGGAGAACGCGCGGATCGCGGCGCTGGTGCCCGACGGCATGCGCACCCTCGCGCCCCGGATCGTGCGGCACGGCGCCGACGAGGACAAGCACGGGCGGATCTTCCACGCCCTGCTGCGCCACCGGGGACTGCACGCCGTCACCGTCCCGGCCGACACCGACTACACGATGAAGCTGGAGCGGCTCGGCATCGGGCTCGCCCACGAGAAGCTGCGCCGCGCCGAACCGCTGACCGAGCGCGACATCGTCGTCTACCTCGCCCACAGCCGGGTCACCGAACAGCGCGCCGCCGACCAGATGGGGCTGCTCGTGCGCCACTTCGGCGACCACCCCGAGATCGGCCGGGCCGTGCGCATGATCAGCGCCGACGAGGACAACCACCTCGCCTACTGCCACGAGGAACTCCTGCGCCTGGCCGCCGCCGGCCACGGACGCACGATCCAGCGGGTGCTGCGGCAGAGCGCCCTGGCCGAGATCACCGTCTACCGCGACGTCAGCCTCGCCGTGATGGCCCACATGGGCCGCCTGCTGCGCTGGCCCGCGGCCAAGTCCGCCGCGCTCGCCGCCGGGATCCGCTCCGTCCACGCCTACGAGCGCTTCGCGGGCTGGCACCGCATGGTGGACCTGCGGATGCCGGAGCACCGCGACGCCCTCGGCACCGGCAGCGGCCCCGGTGCGGGCCGGACCCACCAGGTCGTGGTCCCTACAGCCAGCCCCGCCGCTTGAACATGCGGTGCAGGCCCACGCACAGCAGCGCCATCACGATCAACACGCCCGGATAGCCCCACGCGTGCGTCAGCTCCGGCATGTGCTCGAAGTTCATCCCGTAGATCCCCGCGACCATCGTGGGCACCGCCGCCATCGCCGCCCACGCCGAGATCTTGCGCATGTCGTCGTTCTGCCGGACGCCCATCTGCGCCAGGTGCGCCGCCAGCGCGTCCGAGAGCAGCCGGTCCAGGCCCTCGATGTACTCGTTCGCCTTCGTCAGGTGGTCCGAGACGTCCCGGAAGAAGGGCCGCGAGTGGTCGTGCACGAAGGGCACGCTCCCCGAGGCCAGCCGGTCCATCGGCTGGAGCAGCGGGCTGGTCGCCCGCCGGAACTCCAGCACCTGCCGCTTGAAGCCGTAGATCCGCGCCGCCGTGTTCTTCGCGTCCGAGGGGTTCGGCGAGAACACCTCGGCCTCCAGCTCCTCCAGGTCCGCCTGGAGCTCCGCCGCCACGTCGATGTAGTGGTCCACCACCGCGTCGGCCACCGCGTACAGCACCGCGGTGGGCCCGTGCTTGAGCACGTCCGGTTCCTGTTCCAGCCGGCGCCGCACGGTGGTCAGCGCCGCCCCCTCGCCGTGCCGCACCGTCACGACGAACGAGTCGCCGATGAAGACCATCAGCTCGCCCGTGGTCACCGTGTCCGTGGCGTCGTCGTACAGGACCGGCTTGAGGACGACGAAGAGCGAGTCGTCGTAGACCTCCAACTTCGGCCGCTGGTGCGCCGTGAGGGCGTCCTCGACGGCCAGCGCGTGCAGTCCGAACTCCCGGCTGACGTGCTCGAACTCCTTCGCCGACGGCTCGTGCATGCCGACCCACAGGAAGGCGTCGCCGGCGGCCCTGGCCTCGGCCAGGGCGTCCGAGAAGTCCTCGGGTCCTTCGGTACGGCGGCCGTCCCGGTAAATCGCGCAGTCCACAATCACCCGGGGCATTCTTCCCTGACCCGGCCCCGGCCGCACACCACGCCGACCGCTTACCCTGTCCGCATGGCCACGCTGATCCTCGTACGACACGGGCGGTCCACCGCCAACACCGCAGGGCTGCTCGCCGGATGGACCCCCGGCGTCGAGCTGGACGAGCGCGGCGCCGAACAGGCCGCCGCGCTGCCCGGCCGCCTCGCGGACCTGCCGCTCGCCGCCGCCGTCACCAGCCCGCTGGAGCGCTGCCGCCAGACCCTCGCGCCGCTGCTCGCCGCCCGGCCGGAGCTGCCGCTGCACCCGGACGAGCGGATCGGCGAGTGCCACTACGGCGACTGGTCCGGACGCAAGCTCTCCGAACTGTCCGACGACCCCCTGATGCGGATCGTCCAGCAGCACCCGTCGGCCGCCGCGTTCCCCGGCGGCGAGTCCATGCGCGCCATGCAGGCGCGCGCCGTGGACGCCGTCCGCGAGTGGAACGCGCGCATCGACGAGGAGCACGGCTCCGACGCCGCGTACCTGATGTGTTCCCACGGCGACATCATCAAGTCGCTCGTCGCCGACGCCCTCGGGATGCACCTCGACCTCTTCCAACGCATCCACGTCGACCCGTGTTCGATCACCGCGATCCGCTACACGCCGACCCGCCCGTTCCTGCTGCGGCTCGGCGACACCGGGGAGTTCGGCGGGCTCGGCGCCCGGCCCGCGCCGGATCCCGCCGGGGAGGGGGCGCCGCAGGGCGCGGACAAAGGCGCCGAAGACGGCGGGAACGCCGTCGTGGGGGGCGGCGCGGGCGCTGCGTGATCGAACGGCGCAGTAGGGTGGACTGGCCCCGATACATCAGCACAGACACACGTGCGCAGACCTCCCCCTGCCGCAGAGAAACCGGAGACTGGACGTGCCCCGTCAGGTGTTCCTCTACGACCCGCCGGACCGCTTCGTGGCCGGCACGGTCGGCCTGCCCGGACGTCGGACCTTCTTCCTCCAGGCTTCCACCGGCCCCCGCGTGACCAGCGTGTCCCTGGAGAAGACCCAGGTCGCGGCGCTCGCGGAGCGGATGGACGAGCTGCTGGACGAAGTCGTGCGGCGCACCGGGGGCAATGCCCCGGTACCCGCCGTGGCCTCCGCCGAGGCGGCGGACACGGCCCCCCTCGACGTACCCGTCGAGGAGGAGTTCCGCGTCGGCACCATGGCCTTGGCCTGGGACGGCGAGGAACAGCGCATGATCGTCGAGGCGCAGGCCCTGGTGGAACTCGACGCGGACTCGGACGAGGACCTCGCCGAGGCGGAGGAGCGGCTGCTCCAGGACGAGGAGAACGGCCCGCCCATGCTGCGGGTGCGGCTCTCCGGGGCGCAGGCCCGCGCCTTCGCCAAGCGGGCCCTCGACGTGGTCAACGCGGGACGCCCGCCGTGCCCGCTGTGCAGCCTGCCCCTGGACCCCGAGGGGCACGTCTGTCCGCGGCAGAACGGTTACCGGCGCGGGGCGTGAGCGCGATGGGGGACGACGTGACAGGGGAGAACCGGCCGGACGACCGGCAGGAGCAGGGGCGCGAGCAGCGGACCGAGGCGCTCCTCGACGTGCTCGCGCGCGGTGAGCTGACCGTCCGGGGGCGGATCCGCGAGGCGTCCAACGCCGTCCTGCTGTGCACCGTGACCCACGACGGGGTGAGCGTGGACTGCGTCTACAAGCCCGTCAAGGGCGAGCGGCCGCTGTGGGACTTCCCCGACGGCAACCTCGCCCAGCGCGAGCGCGCCGCCTTCCTGGTCTCCGAGGCCACCGGCTGGGGCCTGGTACCGGCGACCGT
This sequence comes from Streptomyces sp. NPDC059917, assembly GCF_042730635.1. Taxonomy (NCBI): domain Bacteria; kingdom Bacillati; phylum Actinomycetota; class Actinomycetes; order Kitasatosporales; family Streptomycetaceae; genus Streptomyces; species Streptomyces sp. NPDC059917. The sequence continues at coordinate 23,852 of NZ_JBHWLC010000091.1, read as the reverse complement.
GCTGCGCGACGGGCCGTACGGCGAGGGCATGGTCCAGCACTGGATCGAGGCCGCGGAGCCCGCCGAGGACGCCGATGCCGAGGACGCCGACGCCGACGCCGCGCGGGCCGAGGGCCCGGCCGGGGCGAACCTGCTCGCGCTGGTCGACGGCGAGGAAGCGGGGGAGGGCTGGAAGCCCGTCGCCCTCGCCGACGTCGGCGAGGGCCGCACCGCCCTCCTCGTGCACGCCGACGACCCCCGGCTGCGCCGCCTCGCCGTCCTCGACGCCGTGATCAACAACGGCGACCGCAAGGGCGGCCACCTGCTGCCCGCCCCCGACGGCCGGCTCTACGGGATCGACCACGGCGTGAGCTTCCACACCGAGGACAAGCTGCGCACCCTGCTCTGGGGCTGGGCGGGGGAGCCGCTCACCGACGAGGCCCGCGCGGTGCTCGCCTCCCTGACCGCCCTGCTGGCCGAGGGAGCGCCCCTCGCCACCCGACTGGCGGAACTGATCACACCGGTCGAGCTGGACGCCGTACGGGGCCGGGTGGCGGACCTGCTGCGGACCGGGGAGCACCCCCGACCCTCCGGGGAGTGGCCCTCGATCCCCTGGCCGCCCGTCTGACCCCGTCCGCCACCGGGCTCCGGGCCCGTACGGACGTACGCACACAACCGGCCGGACCGCAAGGGATCCGATCACGCCAAGAGCGCAGGTCCGGTTCGTTTGAGGAACACCCGTCCGGTTAGGCTCGATGCATGCATGCCTGGCCCGCTTCTGAGGTCCCCGCCCTTCCTGGCAAGGGCCGCGACCTCCAGATCCACGACACTTCGACTCAGGGGAAGGTCACCCTTTCCCCCGGTCCCGTCGCCCGTATCTACGTCTGCGGAATCACCCCGTACGACGCGACCCACATGGGTCACGCGGCGACCTACAACGCGTTCGACCTCGTGCAGCGCGTGTGGCTCGACACCAAGCGGCAGGTGCACTACGTCCAGAACGTGACCGACGTGGACGATCCGCTCCTGGAGCGGGCCCTGCGCGACGGCCACGACTGGACCGAGCTCGCCGAGCGCGAGACCGCCCTGTTCCGCGAGGACATGACCGCCCTGCGGATGCTCCCGCCGCAGCACTACATCGGCGCCGTCGAGGCCATACCCGGCATCGTGCCGCTCGTGGAGCGGCTGCGGGACGCGGGCGCCGCCTACGAGCTCGACGGCGACACCTACTTCTCGATCGAGTCCGACCCGCACTTCGGCGGGGTCTCGCACCTCGACGTCGAGGCGATGCGGCTGCTCTCCGCCGAGCGCGGTGGCGACCCCGAGCGCCCCGGCAAGAAGAACCCGCTCGACCCGATGCTGTGGATGGCCGCCCGCCCGGGCGAGCCGAGCTGGGACGGCGGCTCGCTGGGCCGCGGCCGGCCCGGCTGGCACATCGAGTGCGTCGCCATCGCCCTGGACCACCTGGGCATGGGCTTCGACATCCAGGGCGGCGGGTCCGACCTCGCCTTCCCGCACCACGAGATGGGCGCCTCGCACGCGCAGGCCCTGACGGGCGAGTTCCCGATGGCCAAGGCGTACGTGCACGCGGGCATGGTCGGGCTGAACGGCGAGAAGATGTCGAAGTCCAAGGGCAACCTGGTCTTCGTCTCGGCGCTGCGGCGCTCCGGGGTGGACCCGGCGGCGATCCGCCTGGCCCTGCTCTCGCACCACTACCGGTCCGACTGGGAGTGGACGGACGGCGTCCTCGCCGATGCGGTGGCGCGGCTGGAGCGGTGGCGTGCGGCGGTGTCCCGGCCGGACGGTCTCCCGGCCGACGCGCTGGTGGAGGAGGTCCGCGAGGCCCTTGCGAACGACCTGGACGCGCCGGCGGCGCTTGCGGCCGTGGACCGCTGGGCGGACGCCCAGATCGCCTCCGGCGGCTCCGACGAGGCCGCGCCCGGCCTGGTCTCGCGCACGGTGGACGCCCTGCTGGGCGTGGCCCTCTGACCCTGGTCGGCCCCGACCGGACATGACCGCGGCCCCCACCCTCCCGGGTGGGGGCCGCGGTGCGTCCGGATCCCCGGCCCGCCCGGCGGTCGAGGGCAAGACCAGCCCGCCCGGCGATTGAGGGCTACGGGGTCGGGGTGTCCGGTGGGGTGTCGTCCGGGGGCGGGGGGTCGACCGGGTCCTCGCCGGAGGCGTCCGGTTTGCGGCGCGGGCCTTTCGGTCGACCGCTCGACGGGTCGCGCAGGTACGAACCGTCCCCGGGGTCGCCCGCCACGGCGGGCCCCGGCCCACCGTCCCGTCGCCGCAGGTACCGCTCGAACTCCCGGGCGATGGCCTCCCCGGAGGCCTCCGGGAGGTCCGCCGTGTCCCGCGCCTCCTCCAGCGTCTGGACGTATTCCGCCACCTCGCTGTCCTCGGCGGCCAGTTGGTCCACGCCCACCTGCCACGCCCGCGCGTCCTCCGGGAGTTCGCCCAGCGGGATGCGGATGTCCAGCAGGTCCTCCAGGCGGTTCAGGAGGGCCAGCGTCGCCTTCGGGTTCGGCGGCTGCGACACGTAGTGCGGCACCGCCGCCCACAGCGAGACGGCCGGAACACCCGCGTGCGTGCAGGCCTCCTGGAGGATCCCGACGATGCCCGTGGGGCCCTCGTACCGGGTCTCCTCCAGGTCCATCGTCCGGGCCAGGTCCGGATCGGACGTCACCCCGCTCACCGGCACCGGCCGGGTGTGCGGGGTGTCCCCGAGCAGCGCGCCCAGGATGACCACCATCTCCACGCCCAGTTCATGGGCGAAGCCGAGGATCTCGTTGCAGAACGACCGCCACCGCATGGACGGTTCGATGCCCCGGACCAGGACCAGGTCCCGCGGCTTGGCGCCGCCCACCCGGACCACGGACAACCGGGTGGTCGGCCAGGTGACCTTGCGCACCCCGTTGTCCAGCCACACCGTCGGACGGTTGACCTGGAAGTCGTAGTAGTCCTCGGCGTCCAGCGCCGCGAACACCTCGCCCTTCCACTCCCGGTCCAGGTGCGTCACCGCACCGGAGGCGGCGTCACCCGCGTCGTTCCAGCCCTCGAACGCGGCCACCATGACCGGGTCGATCAGCTCGGGCACGCCCTCAAGCTCGATCACCCAGGTCTCCTTCCGAAGTTCCTTGCGTACGGGGGCCAGCCTAAGCCTTGGCGGTGTGCCTGCCACAGCCATCGGAAAAGGGGTGGTCCCCGGGACCACCCCTCTTCCCCACCTGCGCGGAAGCTATGCCTTGCGGCTCAGCATCTCCTCGACGCGACCGCGTACCTCGGCGTTGTCGAGACCGCGCACGGTGACCGTCGTACGGCGGCGCAGGACGTCGTCGACCGTCTCCGCCCACTCGTGGTCACGGGCGTAGGCGACCTGCGCCCAGATCTCCGGGCCGTCCGGGTGGATCCGCTCGGCGAGCGCCGGATCCTCGTTGGCCAGGCGCGCGATGTCGAAGGCCAGCGAGCCGTAGTGGGACGCCAGGTGGCGCGCGGTCAGCGGGTCCATCCGCGAGCCCGGGTCCCGGTCGATCAGCAGCCGGTGCGCGACCGCGTTGGGGTTGGCGACACCGGGCAGCGGCACCCGGCGCACCAGGGACTTCACCGGCTCCATGTCGTCCGTCAGCGGGCTACCGGGGAGCTTCGCCAGCTTGTCCATGACCACGCGGCCGATGTGCCGGTAGGTCGTCCACTTGCCGCCGGCCACCGACAGCATGCCCGCGCGGCCCTCGGAGACCACCGTCTCGCGCTTGGCCTTCTCGACCCCGCCGGGGCCGCCGGGCAGCACCCGCAGGCCCGCGAAGGCGTACGTCATCAGGGAGCGGTCGAGGTCGGCGTCCTTCACGGAGAAGGCCGCCTCGTCGAGGATCTGCTCGATGTCGGACTCGGTGGCGCGCACGTCCGCCGGGTCGCCCTCGTAGACCTCGTCGGTCGTACCGAGCAGCAGCTGGTCCTCCCAGGGGAGGGCGAAGGTGATGCGGTACTTGTCGATCGGGGTGGCCATGGCGGCCTTCCACGGCGACTTGCGCTTCATCACGATGTGCGCGCCCTTGGAGAGGCGGATCGACGGCATCGAGTGCTTGTCTTCCATGCGCCGCAGGTGGTCCACCCACGGGCCGGTGGCGTTGAGCACGACGCGCGCGTCGACCCCGAACTCGGTGCCGTCGAGACGGTCCTTGAGCTCGGCGCCGGAGACCCGGCCCTGCGTCATGCGCAGGCCGGTGACCTCGGCGTGGTTGAGGACGACCGCGCCGGACTCGACGGCCGCGCGGACCGTCATGACGGCGACGCGGGAGTCGTTCATCTGGTGGTCGTAGTAGACCGCGACGGCCTTCAGGTTGTCGGTCTTCAGACCCGGGTTGTCGGCGGCGGCACGGGCCGGCGATATGACCTTGCCCATGCCGTCGCCGAAGGCCGAGAGGGCCGAGTACGCGAAGACGCCCGCGCCCAGCTTCGCGGCGCCGACCGGGCCGCCCTTGTACACGGGGAGGTAGAAGGTCAGCGGGTTGACCAGGTGCGGGGCCACGTCCTTGGCCAGTACCCGGCGCTCGTGGTGGTTCTCCGCGACCAGCTTGACCGCGCCGGTCTGCAGGTAGCGCAGGCCGCCGTGGACGAGCTTGGAGGAGGCCGAGGAGGTGGCGCCGGCGAAGTCGCCGGCGTCCACCATGGCGACCCGCAGACCCGACTGCGCGGCGTGCCAGGCCACCGAGGTGCCCAGGATTCCGCCGCCGATGACGAGCAGGTCGTACGTGGCCTTGGCCAGCTGCTCGCGGGTCTCGGCTCGGCTCGCGTGGGAACCGGCGGTCGGGTGCGTTCCCAGCGAGGGAACGCTCTGCAGGGTGCTCATATCTCTCTTAGCTCCTCGTCGATGCGACAGCTGGTGCGGTCAGCTGGCGTCTTCGTCGTCGATCCAGCCCATGGACCGCTCGACGGCCTTGAGCCAGTTCTTGTACTCGCGGTCCCGCTGTTCGGCGGGCATGCGCGGGGTCCACTCCGCCGCGCGGCGCCAGTTGGCGCGCAGGGCGTCGGTGTCGGGCCAGAAACCGACGGCCAGGCCGGCGGCGTAGGCGGCGCCGAGGCAGGTGGTCTCGGCGACCATCGGGCGCACCACGGGGGCGTCCACGAAGTCGGAGAGGGTCTGCATCAGCAGGTTGTTGGAGGTCATGCCGCCGTCGACCTTGAGGGCCGCCAGCTCGACGCCGGAGTCCTTGGTCATGGCGTCGGTGATCTCGCGGGTCTGCCAGGCGGTGGCCTCCAGGACGGCACGGGCGATGTGCGCCTTGGTGACGTACCGGGTGAGGCCGGCGATCACACCGCGGGCGTCGGAGCGCCAGTACGGGGCGAACAGGCCGGAGAAGGCGGGGACGAAGTAGGCGCCGCCGTTGTCCTCGACCGAGGACGCGAGCGTCTCGATCTCGGCCGCGGTCTTGATCATGCCCATCTGGTCGCGCATCCACTGGACGAGCGAGCCGGTGACGGCGATGGAGCCCTCCAGCGCGTAGACCGGCTTCTGGTCGCCGATCTGGTAGCCGACCGTGGTCAGCAGGCCGCTGTAGGAGTTGATGATCTTGTCGCCGGTGTTCATCAGCATGAAGGTGCCGGTGCCGTACGTCGACTTCGCCTCGCCCTCGGCGAAACAGGTCTGGCCGAAGAGGGCGGCCTGCTGGTCACCGAGCGCCGAGGCGACCGGGACACCGGCGAGGACGCCGTCCTTGACGTGGCCGTAGACCTCGGCGGAGGACTTGATCTCGGGGAGGACGTTGAGGGGGACCTCCATCGACTCCGCGATGCGCTCGTCCCACGCCAGGGTGTGCAGGTTCATCAGCATGGTGCGCGAGGCGTTGGTGACGTCGGTGACGTGCACGCCGCCCTCGGCGCCGCCGGTGAGGTTCCAGATGACCCAGGAGTCCATCGTGCCGAAGAGGATGTCCCCGGCCTCGGCGCGCTCGCGCAGGCCCTCGACGTTGTCGAGCAGCCAGCGGACCTTGGGGCCGGCGAAGTACGAGGCGAGCGGCAGGCCCGTCTCGCGGCGGAAGCGGTCCTGGCCGACGTTGCGGCCGAGCTCCTTGCACAGGGCGTCGGTGCGGGTGTCCTGCCAGACCAGCGCGTTGTGCACGGGCCTGCCGGTGTGGCGGTCCCACAGCACGGTGGTCTCGCGCTGGTTGGTGATGCCGACGGCCTTGACGTCGGCCGAGGTGATCTCGGCCTTGGCGATGGCCCCCGCGACGACCTCCTGGACGTTGGTCCAGATCTCGGTGGCGTCGTGCTCGACCCAGCCCGGCTTCGGGAAGATCTGCTCGTGCTCCTTCTGGTCGACGGCGACGATGCGCCCGTCGCGGTCGAAGACGATGCAGCGGGAAGAGGTGGTGCCCTGGTCGATCGCGGCGATGAAGGGGCCGGTGCTGCTGGTCATGGTGGCTGCTCCTGGCAGGTCTGTGAGTAGGCGGAATCAGGGGGCGGTGCGGATCGTGCGCAACGTGCCGGTACTGATCAGGCGAACGCGAGGTTGTACAGACCGCCGGCGAGGGCGGCTCCGGCGAGCGGGCCCACCACCGGGATCCAGGAGTACCCCCAGTCCGAGCCGCCCTTGTTGGGCAGCGGGAGCAGGGCGTGCACGATGCGCGGACCGAGGTCGCGCACCGGGTTGATCGCGTAACCGGTCGGCCCGCCCAGCGAGAGGCCGATGCCGACGACCACGAAGGAGGTGATCAGGACGCCGATGACGCCGAGGCCCTTGCCGTCGTCCTGGAGGCCCTGGGTCAGGATGGCCAGGACCAGGACGGCCGTGCCGATGATCTCGGTGGTGAGGTTCTGGACGACATTACGGATCTCGGGGCCCGTGGAGAAGACACCGAGCACCGGACCGGCCTGGTCGTGCGGGTGCGGGTCCTCGGGGCCCAGCTTGGCGTCGCGGATGTGCTCCGGGTCGGAGAGGTGGACGCGGAACTGGCCGTAGTACGTCGCCCACATCAGCACCGCGCCGAGCATGGCGCCGAGCAGCTGGCCGGCGAAGTACACCGGTACGTCGTTCCAGTCACCGCTCTTGATGGCGAGGCCGACGGTGACCGCCGGGTTCAGGTGGGCACCCGAGAGCGGGGCGGACACGTAGGCGGCGATCAGGACGGCGAAGCCCCAGCCGAACGTGATCGCCAGCCAGCCCGCGTTGCGGGCCTTGGAGCTCTTCAGCGTCACGGCGGCGCAGACGCCTCCGCCGAGCAGGGTGAGCAGGGCGGTACCGATGGTCTCGCCGATGAAGATGTCGGAGCTGGACACCCGCGACTCCTTTGTCAAAAACGTCCATGGGGGCGGAACACCGGGTCCCTCCGGTGGTCCCACGCACTCGGTGAGTGCTGCACCGGTTCCTTGGCCTTGCCACACCCTAACGCGTATTGCCGTTAAGTGTTCGACAATGCCGACCGGTGAACGGCAGTTTTCCGCCCAGGTGGAGAACGCGTCAAGGGTTGGCCAGGCCAAAGTGCAGGATCGTTACCAGTAGGTACGATCGCCCAAATCCAGCCATCCCATGGTCAGGAACGGGCCGAAATGGGCATGGAACGGCCGGGGAGGGGCCCCCGGCACAGAAGGAAAGGTCAGAACCGGCCCGCGCCGAGATCGCGCGAAACCGCACGCGCGCAGTCGCGCACCGCCGCCACCAGCGCCGGACGCGGCTCCCCGGACTCGCCGCAGACCCGCTCCACGGCCCCCGAGACCGCCACCGCGCCCACGGGCATCCGGCGCCGGTCGTGGATCGGCGCGGCCACCGAGGCCAAGCCGTCCCAGGTCTCCTCGACGTCGGAGCCCCAGCCGCGCGCCCGGGTCAGGTCCAGCACCTCTTCGAAGCCGGTCGGATCCGTGACCGTACGGGGCGTGAAAGCCTCCCGCTCGGCCTCCGCGGCCTGGCTGTGCGCCACCGGGTCGTACGCCGACAGCACCTTGCCCAGGGCCGTGGAGTGCAGCGGCTGCATGGCCCCCACCTCCAGCACCTGGCGGCTGTCGTCGGGGCGGAAGACGTGGTGCATGATCAGCACCCCGCTCTTGTGGAGCACCCCCACGTACACGCTCTCGCCGCTCGCCCGGGCCAGATCGTCCGTCCAGACCAGCGCGCGGGCGCGCAGCTCGTGCACGTCCAGATAGCTGTTGCCCAGGCGCAGCAGCTCCGCCCCCAGCTGGTAGCGGCCCGACACCGGGTCCTGCTCCACGAAGCCCTCGGCCTGGAGGGTGCGCAGGATGCCGTGGGCGGTGCCCTTGGCCAGCCCCAGCGAGGAGGCCACGTCCGACAGGCCGTAGCGGCGCTCGCCCCCCGCCAGGAGTCGCAGCATCGCAGCGGCTCGCTCGAGCGACTGGATGTTCCGTGCCATCGGGCTGCCTCCTGCTGACGTGGTTCGACAATGCTGAACAGTATCGGTCGATGCCGACTCCGCGCATGGTGGGGAAAATGTTCGAGCCACGGCGAACCGGCCAGACCCGGTGGACCCCCGCGCACAGAATGCAGTCCGCCACGTGGGACACCCTCACCGGGGCCGCTTCCGCGCGGTTACCCTGACCGCGTGCACCCTTGACACAGAGGGGGTGCAAAGCCGACAGCCGTCGCATCCCAGGGAGCTCAACCATGGCCTCGTTGCCGAACCCGCCCGCCGCCGACACACAGACCCGTGCCGACGCCCTCCGGCAGGCCCTGGCCACCCGCGTGGTGGTCGCCGACGGAGCCATGGGGACGATGCTCCAGGCCCAGGACCCGACGATGGAGGACTTCCAGCAGCTCGAAGGCTGCAACGAGGTCCTGAACGTGACGCGCCCCGACATCGTGCGCACGGTCCACGAGGCCTACTTCTCCGTCGGCGTCGACTGCGTCGAGACCAACACCTTCGGCACGAACCTCTCCGCCCTGGTGGAGTACGACATCCCGGAGCGCAACTTCGAGCTGTCCCAGGCGGGTGCGCGGATCGCGCGCGAGGTGGCGGACGAGTTCACCGCCTCGACCGGCCAGCAGCGCTGGGTCCTGGGCTCCATGGGCCCCGGCACCAAGCTCCCGACCCTGAACCACATCCGCTACGACGCGATCCGGGACGCCTACCAGATCAACGCGGAGGGTCTGCTGAGCGGTGGCGCGGACGCGCTGCTGGTGGAGACGACGCAGGACCTGCTCCAGACGAAGTCCTCGATCATCGGTGCGCGGCGGGCGATGGAGGCGCTGGGCGTCTCGGTCCCGCTGATCTGTTCGGTGACGGTGGAGACGACCGGGACGATGCTGCTGGGCTCGGAGATCGGCGCGGCGCTGACCTCGTTGGAGCCGCTGGGCATCGACATGATCGGGTTGAACTGCGCGACGGGCCCGGCGGAGATGAGCGAGCACCTGCGCTACCTCGCCCGCAACGCGCGCATCCCCATCTCCTGCATGCCCAACGCCGGTCTGCCCGTCCTGACCAAGGACGGCGCCCACTACCCGCTCTCCGCGAGCGAGCTGGCCGACGCCCAGGAGACCTTCGTCCGCGAGTACGGGCTCTCCCTGGTCGGCGGCTGCTGCGGCACCACGCCCGAGCACCTGCGCCAGGTCGTGGAGCGGGTCCGCGGGCTGGCCCCGGTGGCCCGTGAGCCCCGCCCCGAGCCGGGCGCCTCCTCGCTGTACCAGACGGTTCCGTTCCGGCAGGACCTGGCGTTCATGGCGATCGGTGAGCGGACGAACGCGAACGGGTCGAAGAAGTTCCGGGACGCGATGCTGGAGGCGCGTTGGGACGACTGCGTGGAGATGGTCCGGGACCAGATCCGCGAGGGCGCGCACATGTTGGACCTGTGCGTGGACTACGTGGGTCGTGACGGTGTCGCGGACATGGACGAGCTCGCGGGCCGGTTCGCGACGGCGTCGACGCTGCCGATCGTGTTGGACTCGACCGAGGTCGCGGTGATCAAGGCGGGGCTGGAGCGTCTGGGTGGGCGCGCGGTGATCAACTCGGTGAACTACGAGGATGGTGACGGGCCCGAGTCGCGGTTCGCGCAGGTGACGCGGTTGGCGCAGGAGCACGGTGCCGCGTTGATCGCGTTGACGATCGATGAGAAGGGTCAGGCGCGGACGGTCGAGGACAAGGTGGCGATCGCGCAGCGGTTGATCGTCGACCTGACGGAGAACTGGGGGATTCTCGAGTCGGACATCCTGATCGACACGCTGACGTTCACGATCTGCACGGGTCAGGAGGAGTCGCGCGGGGACGGTATCGCGACGATCGAGGCGATCCGTGAGCTCAAGCGTCGCCATCCGGATGTGCAGACCACGTTGGGGCTGTCGAACATCTCCTTCGGTCTCAATCCGGCCGCGCGCGTCCTGTTGAACTCGGTGTTCCTGGACGAGTGCGTGAAGGCGGGGTTGGATTCGGCGATCGTGCACGCGAGCAAGATCCTGCCGATCGCGCGGTTCGACGAGGAGCAGGTCACCACGGCGCTGGACCTGATCTACGACCGGCGTGCGGAGGGGTATGACCCGCTGCAGAAGTTGATGGCCCTGTTCGAGGGTGTGAACACGAAGTCGTTGAAGGCGGGGCGCGCGGAGGAGCTTCTCGCGTTGCCGTTGGACGAGCGGTTGCAGCGGCGGATCATCGACGGGGAGAAGAACGGTCTGGAGGCGGACCTGGACGAGGCGTTGGTGGCCCGTCCGGCGTTGGAGATCGTCAACGACACCCTGTTGGAGGGGATGAAGGTCGTTGGTGAGTTGTTCGGGTCGGGTCAGATGCAGCTGCCGTTCGTGTTGCAGTCGGCGGAGGTGATGAAGACGGCGGTGGCCTATCTGGAGCCGCACATGGAGAAGACGGACGCGGAGGGCAAGGGCACGATCGTGCTGGCCACGGTCCGCGGTGATGTCCATGACATCGGGAAGAACCTCGTCGACATCATCCTCTCCAACAACGGCTACAACGTGGTCAACATCGGGATCAAGCAGCCGGTGTCGGCGATCCTGGAAGCCGCCGTGGAGCACCGGGCGGACGTGATCGGGATGTCGGGCCTCCTGGTCAAGTCCACGGTGATCATGAAGGAGAACCTCCAGGAACTGAACCAGCGCAAGCTCGCCGCCGACTACCCCGTCATCCTCGGCGGCGCCGCCCTCACCCGCGCCTACGTCGAACAGGACCTCCACGAAATCTACGAAGGCGAAGTCCGCTACGCCCGCGACGCCTTCGAAGGCCTGCGCCTCATGGACGCCCTGATCGCCGTGAAGCGCGGCGTCCCGGGCGCCACCCTGCCCGAGCTGAAGCAGCGCCGCGTCGCCAAGCGCGACACCCCGGTCGTCGTGGAGGAGGAGGCGGACGCCGGTCCGGCCCGCTCCGACGTCTCCATCACCAACCCGGTGCCGACGCCTCCGTTCTGGGGGACCCGGGTGGTCAAGGGGATCCCGCTCAAGGACTACGCGTCCTGGTTGGACGAGGGCGCGCTGTTCAAGGGCCAGTGGGGGCTCAAGCAGGCCCGCGCCGGCGGAGCGACCTACGAGGAACTGGTCGAGAGCGAGGGCCGCCCCCGGCTGCGCGGACTCCTGGACAAGCTCCACACCGAGAACCTGCTGGAAGCGGCCGTGGTCTACGGCTACTTCCCCTGCGTGTCCAAGGGCGACGACCTGATCATCCTGGACGAGGCGGGCAACGAGCGGACCCGCTTCACCTTCCCCCGCCAGCGCCGCGGGCGCCGCCTGTGCCTCGCCGACTTCTTCCGCCCCGAGGAATCCGGGGAGACCGACGTCATCGGCCTCCAGGTCGTCACCGTCGGCTCCAAGATCGGCGAGGCCACCGCCAAGATGTTCGCCGCCGACGCCTACCGCGACTACCTCGAACTCCACGGCCTGTCCGTCCAGCTCGCCGAGGCCATGGCCGAGTACTGGCACGCCCGGGTCCGCTCCGAACTCGGCTACGCCGGGGAGGACCCGGACCGGGTCGAGGACATGTTCGACCTCAAGTACCGCGGAGCCCGCTTCTCCCTCGGCTACGGCGCCTGCCCCGACCTGGAGGACCGCGCCAAGATCGCCGACCTCCTCCAGCCCGAACGGATCGGCGTCCACCTCTCCGAGGAGTTCCAGCTCCACCCCGAACAGTCCACCGACGCCATCGTCATCCACCACCCCGAAGCCAAGTACTTCAACGCACGCTGACGCGGACCGACGTACACTTGTCGGTCCCATACAGGCCGGTCGCCTGTTCCCCCCGGGCATGCCCGCGGGGAAGAGGTGACCGGCCTTCTCGTCCCTACAGAGAGGTGTGCCGGATGACCAGCACCGTTCCCGCGCCCGTAACCCGTACGGCCGACGGACACGCCCTGCAGGCGGTGCTGCTCGACATGGACGGCACCCTCGTCGACACCGAGGGGTTCTGGTGGGACGTCGAGGTCGACATCTTCGGCGAACTCGGCCACCGACTTGACGAATCCTGGCGTGACGTCGTCGTCGGCGGACCCATGAGCCGCAGCGCCGCCTTCCTGATCGAATCCACCGGCGCGGCCATCGGCGTCGCCGAGCTCTCCGTCCTCCTCAACGAACGCTTCGAGGCCCGCATCGCCGACGCGGTGCCCCTGATGCCGGGCGCCGAGCGGCTGCTGTCCGAGCTGGCCCGGCACAACGTCCCCACCGCCCTCGTCTCCGCCTCGCACCGCCGGGTCATCGACCGCGTCCTGCGCTCGCTGGGCCCCGAGCGCTTCGCGATCAGCATCGCCGGCGACGAGGTACCGCGCACCAAGCCCCACCCCGACCCGTACCTGATCGCCGCCCGCGCCCTCGGCGCGCACCCCTCGCGCTGCGCCGTGGTCGAGGACACCGCGACCGGGGTCGCCTCCGCCGAGGCCGCCGGCTGCCGGGTGGTCGCCGTACCGTCCGTGGGCCTGATCCCGCCCGCCCCGGGCCGTACCGTCGTCCGCTCGCTGGAGGACGTGGACCTCCCCTTCCTGCGGTCCCTCATCACTCCGATGAACTGATCGCGCACTCAGGGTTCCGAACAGAATGATGGTGGGACCGAGGTCCCACCGCAGACCGTCCGGTACGGAGCCCCGGAGGCCGAAATTCCATCCTTGCCGGGGCAGTTGCCCGGGTGACCTTTGTCACCGGAGCGGCTGCCCCCGGCCATGCCCAGAGCACCCATCGGCTTCCTTTGTGTCCCGATTGATCAGCTCCTGACCGAATCCGCGCGGACTTCGGTGTGAGCAGGCGTACTCCTCCCATCACGGTGCGAATACACCCCCGCCGCGACCCGTTCAAGCCACCCCTTCCGGGCCCACTAATGTCGTCGCGGGACCTGCCGCCGCACCGCAGCCGCCCCGCGCACACACCCTTGTGCCGGGGTCGCGCGGACCGATCGTCACACCACCGGCCCGATCGTTCCGCCCTGAACGGGCGACGCCGCGCAGTGCCCTTTTCACCGCTGTGAACAAGTGCCGGGTTGAGGGAGTTTTTCGAGGATGAACCGCAAGACCATGGTGCTGACGGCCGCGGCCGGCCTGCTCACCCCCGCGCTGACCGCCTGCGGCAGCACCAGCGGAACCGGAGCGGGCACAGGAGCGATCGTCGTCGGCACCACCGACCGGTTCGAGGCCGCAGACACGGTCCCCGCCCCGTTCGACCCGGCGTACGCCTACGACGCCGGGACCTGGAACGTACTGCGCCAGACCGTCCAGACCCTGATGCACACCCCGCGCGGCGGCGGCCAGCCCGTCCCCGAAGCGGCCTCCGACTGCCGCTTCACCGACGCCGGCAACGAGAGCTACCGCTGCACCCTGCGCCCCGGGATGAAGTTCGCCAACGGCGACCCGCTCACCGCGAAGGACGTCAAGTTCTCCATCGAGCGCGTCCTCGCCATCAAGGACGAGAACGGCCCGGTCTCCCTGCTCTCCACCCTCGACACCGTCGAGACCAAGGGCGCGGACACCGTCGTCTTCCACCTGAAGACCCCGGACGCCACCTTCCCGTACAAGCTGTCGACGCCCGCCACCGGCATCGTCAACCAGAAGATGTACGACGGCAAGAAGCTCCGCGACGGCTTCGCCGTCGACGGCTCCGGCCCGTACACGATGAAGGCCGAAGTCAAGGACAACCACCTGGTCCGGGCCGTCTTCAGCAAGAACCCGAACTACAAGGGCGACATCAAGCTGCAGAACGACAAGGTCGAACTGCGCACCTTCACCGAGTCCGCCGCCATGGGCAAGGCCCTCACCGACGGCTCGATCCAGATGGTCTCGCGCACCCTGTCGCCCGCCCAGATCCAGGACTTCGCCGCCAAGCCGCCCAAGGGCGTCAAGCTCGTCCCGATGCCCGGCCTGGAAATCCGCTACATCGGCTTCAACACCGAGGCCCCGGTCGTCAAGGACAAGGCCGTCCGCCAGGCACTCGCCGCCGCGGTCGACCGCAACGCGATCATCTCCAAGGTGTACGGGAAGTCCGCGACGCCGCTCTACTCGCTGGTCCCCACCACGGTCAACGGACACGTCAACTCCTTCTTCAACAAGTACGGCGAGGCGAACACCGCCAAGGCCGCCGCACTGCTGAAGGACGCCGGGATCAAGACCCCCGTCAAGCTGACGCTGAACTACACCAACGACCACTACGGCGACGGCACCGCCGGAGAGTTCGCCGCCCTCAAGACCCAGCTGAACTCCACCCAGCTCTTCGACGTCACCGTCCAGGGCACCGACTGGGCCGACTTCCGCCCCGCGCAGAAGAAGGGCAACTTCGCCGCCTACGGCCTCGGCTGGTTCCCCGACTACTCCGACGCCGACAACTTCCTCGCCCCGTTCCTGGAGCAGGACAACTTCCTGGGCACCCCGTACGCGAACAACGCGGTGCGCTCCAAGCTCATCCCCGAATCGCGCCGCGCCGTCGACCGCAGCGTCGCCGCCCCCGCGATCGCGGAGATGCAGGACATCGTCGCCGACGACGTCCCCGTCCTGCCCCTGTGGCAGGGCAAGCAGTACGTCGCCGCGCGCGACGGCATCACCGGTGTGGAGTGGTCCGTCAACTCCATCTCGGACCTGCAGCTGTGGGAACTCGGCCGAGGTGTCAGCGGCTGAGCACCACAGCGACCGGCCCGCGGCAGGACCCGCGGGCCGGCTCCAACGAAAGCGCTCGACTGTGAAGGACGTTCGTGAGATGAGACGTAACCAGTGGCTGGTCGCCCCGGTAGGGGCGGTCACCGCCGCCGCCCTGCTCAGCGGTTGCGGAGCACAGAACGGCGCCGCCGCCGGCGACGGCAAGGGCGTGGTCATGGGCATATCGGCCGATGTGCGCTCGACGGACCCGGCGGCGGGCTACGACCCCGGCTCCTGGCTCCTCTTCAACAACGTCTTCCAGTCGCTGCTGGCCTTCCCCAAGGGCGGCACCACCCCCGAACCGGACGCCGCCCAGTCCTGCGCCTTCGAGGGCAGCGACAGCAAGCTCTACAAGTGCACCCTGCGCGCGGGCCTGAAGTTCAGCAACGGCAACAGCCTCACCGCCGAGGACGTCAAGTACTCCTTCCAGCGCACGCTGAAGATCAACGACCCGAACGGCCCCGCCGTCATGTTCGGCTCGGTCGCCCGCATCGACACCCCGGACGACAAGACCGTCGTCTTCCACCTCAAGTCGTCCGACGCGACCTTCCCCAGCAAGATCGCGTCCGGCGCGGGGTCCATCGTCGACCACCGCGAGTACCCGGCCGACAAGCTCCGCACCGACGGCAAGGCCGTCGGCTCCGGCGTCTACAAGCTGGACTCCTTCTCCAACAAGAGCGCCGCCTTCTCCGTCAACGGCTCCTACACGGGCCAGGCCAAGGCGAAGAACACCGGCGTCACCATGAAGTTCTTCCACGAGGACGAGGGCGCCCTCAAGGCCGCCCTCGAAGCGGGCGACGTCGACTTCGCCTTCCGCGGCCTCGCCGCCAAGGACATCGCGGGCATGGCCGCCAAGACCGGAGACCAGAAGGTCCTCGTCGTCCAGGGCGCCGGAGCCGAGGTCGAACACCTCGTCTTCAACATGAACGACCCGGTCGTCGGCAAGCTCCCCGTCCGCAAGGCCATCGCCTACCTCGTCGACCGCGACGCCCTCGTCAAGGACGTCTACGACGGCACCGCGACCCCGCTCTACTCCATCGTCCCCGCCGGGATCGGCTCCCACAGCACGGCCTTCTTCGACCGCTACGGCGGCAACCCCCAGCCCGACAAGGCCCGGGCCGTCCTCAAGGCCGCCGGCTACAAGGACAAGATCAAGCTCACGCTCTGGTCCACCCCGTCGCGCTACGGGCCCTCCACCGACCAGGAGTTCCAGGCGATCGCCAAGCAGCTCAACGCGAGCGGCCTGTTCGACGCCGAGGTCAAGTCCGTCGAGTTCGCGCAGTACGAGAAGGACATCCAGGCGGGCAAGTACGGCGTCTACGTCAAGGGCTGGGTCCCGGACTACCCCGACGCCGACAACTTCACGCAGCCCTTCTTCGGCCCGGACAACGTCCTCGTGAACAACTACGACAACAAGGAGATCACCGGGACCATCATCCCGGCGACCTCCGCGAAGGCCGACCGCACCGCCACCACCACCGACTTCACGCGCCTCCAGGACATCGTGGCCGAAGAGGTCCCGATCCTCCCCCTGTGGCAGAGCAAGCAGTACGCGGTCGCCCGCCCCGACATCGCCGGACTCCAGTGGTCCCTCGACGCCTCCACGGTCTTCCGCTTCTGGGAGATCAGCAAGGGCTGACCGCCCCCGCCGCCCGACCGCCCCCGCCCTCAGGGAGTCACTGCGCTCCCGGGCGGACCAGGCCGCTCTCGTACGCGTACACGGCGGCCTGGACCCGGTCGCGCAGACCCAGCTTCGTCAGCACGTGACCCACGTGCGTCTTGACCGTGGTCTCGCTCACGAACAGGTCCGCCGCGATCTCCGCGTTCGACAGGCCGCGCGACACCAGCTTCAACACCTCGACCTCGCGCTCCGTGAGCGTGCCCAGCGTGTTCGGCACGGGGGAGTCCCCCGACGGCAGGTGCCCCGCGTACTTGTCCAGCAACCGGCGCGTGATGCTCGGCGCGAGCATCGCCTCGCCCGCCGCCACCACCCGGATCGCCTGCACCAGCTCCACCGCCGGCGCGTCCTTCAACAAGAAGCCGCTCGCCCCCGCGCGCAGCGCCTCCACCACGTACTCGTCCAGGTCGAAGGTGGTCAGCACCAGCACCTTCGCCGGACCGTCCCGCCCCGGACCCGTGATCTGCCGGGTCGCCTCCACCCCGTCCATCCGCGGCATCCGGATGTCCATCAGCACCACGTCGGGCTGCAGCGCCCGCACCTGGTCGATCGCCTGCAGGCCGTCCCCGGCCTCGCCCACGACCGCGAGATCACCCTCGGCCTCCAAGATCATCCGGAAACCGGTGCGCAGCAGTGGCTGGTCGTCGACCAGCAGGACGCGGATCGCCACAGGGTCTCCCTCGTAATCGCATCAACAGTCGGACAGCACGGCAGGACCCCGCCCATTCTGCCCTGACCCACGCGTCACGATTCCTCCGACCGCTCCACCACCGGCGACGCCGGGGCCACCTCCACGCGGTGACCGGGAGAGATCACCAGCGGATACACCGGGGGAGTACCACCGAACTCCGGACACACCGCCTGGTGGTCGCACCAACCGCACAACTTCGTCGGCCGCGGCCGCCAGTCACCCGACTCCGTCGCCTCCTTGATCGCCTCCCACAGCGCCAGCAGCTTGCGCTCCATCCGCTCCAGGTCCTCGACCACCGGGTCGTACGTGATCACGTCCCCGCTGCCCAGGTACACCAACTGGAGCCGCCGCGGCACCACCCGCTTGAGCCGCCACACCACCAGCGCGTAGAACTTCATCTGGAACAGCGCGCCCTCCGCGTACTCCGGCCGCGGCGCCTTGCCCGTCTTGTAGTCGACGATCCGCACCTCGCCCGTCGGCGCGACGTCCACCCGGTCGATGATCCCCCGCAGCCGCAGCCCCGAATCCAACTCCGTCTCGACGAAGAACTCCCGCTCCACCGGCTCCAGCCGCGTCGGATCCTCCAAGGTGAACCACCGGTCCACCAACGACTCGGCCTCCTCCAGCCACCCCGCCAGACCGACGCCCCCGTCGTCCCCCGGGAACAGCTCCGTCAGCTCCGGCTTCGCCTCCACCAACCGGTCCCACTGCCCCGGGATCAAGGCCTTGGCCCGCGGCGCCGTCCGCTCCTGCGCCGGGTGGTCGAAGAGCCGCTCCAGCACCGCGTGCACCAGCGTCCCCCGGGTCGCCGCCGCACTCGGCTTCTCCGGCAGCTTGTCGATCACCCGGAACCGGTACAGCAGCGGGCACCGCATGAAATCGCTCGCCCGCGAAGGGGACAGCGAAGTGGGCCGGGCTGCTTCGGCCGGACCGGTACCGGGGCTCGTCGTCATACCAAGACCCTACGACCCGCCACCGACAGCACGGGCATACCATCGACGCCGACCCCCCTCGCACTGCATGATCGGAGCATCACACCGCGCGACCGCGCGGCCCCACCGACCCCGGCAGGACCGCACGGACGCCGCCGATCGACCGAAGGACACCCGTGGCAGACAGCGACGAAACCGGCGAGCGCACCAGTCGCCGTCCCGGACCGGGCGGCGGAATCCTCATGGGCCGACCCTTCGGCGTACCCGTCTACGTCTCGCCCAGCTGGTTCCTCGTCGCCGCCCTCATCACCTGGATCTTCGGCAACCAGCTCGAACGCGTCCTCCCCGACCTCGGCCCCACCCGCTACCTCGTCGCGCTCTTCTTCGCGATCGCCTTCTACGCCTCCGTCCTCGTCCACGAACTCGCCCACACCGTCGCCGCCCTCCGCTTCAAACTCCCCGTCCGCCGCATCCAGCTCCAGTTCTTCGGCGGCGTCTCCGAGATCGAGAAGGAATCCGAGAGCCCCGGCCGCGAGTTCGTCCTCGCCTTCGTCGGCCCCCTCCTCTCCCTCCTCCTCGCCGGCGCCTTCTACCTCGGCATGAAGGCCGTCGAGCCCTCCACCGTCCCCGGCGTCCTGCTCGCCGGACTGATGATCTCCAACCTCCTCGTCGCCGCCTTCAACCTCCTGCCCGGCCTCCCCCTCGACGGCGGCCGCATGCTCCGCGCCGTCATCTGGGCCCTCACCAAGAACCCCATGACCGGCACCGTCGCCGCCGCCTGGGTCGGCCGCGCCATCGCCGTCGCCGTCCTCTTCGGCCTCCCCCTCCTCACCGGCACCGGAGTCATCGACGGCACCCCCACCCGGGACCTCGGCGGCATGGACACCGTCATGAACGCCCTCCTCGCCGCGATCCTCGCCGGCATCATGTGGACCGGAGCCGGAAACAGCCTGCGCATGGCCCGCCTGCGCCAACACCTCCCGCAGCTGCGCGCCCGCACCCTCACCCGACGCGCCATCCCCGTCGAATCCGCCACCCCCCTCTCCGAAGCCCTGCGCCGCGCCAACGACGCCGGAGCCCGCGCCCTCGTCGTCGTCGACGGCCACGGCGACCCCACCGCCCTCGTCCGCGAGACCGCCATCGCCTCCGTCCCCGAACACCGACGCCCCTGGGTCGCCGTCAGCGGCCTCGCCCAGGACCTCACCGACGGCATGAAGGTCTCCGCGGAACTCTCCGGCGAAGACCTCCTCGACCGCCTGCGCGCCCACCCCGCCAGCGAATACCTCGTCCTCGAACCCGGCGGCGAGATCTACGGCGTCCTGTCCACCCTCGACGTCGAAAAGGCCTTCGTGAAGGCCATGGCACGGCCCCAGTCCTAGACCCAATACACTGGTCACATGTCCGAACCGACCGGTGCCGCCCGCCGACGCGGGCCCTTCAAGGTCGGGGACCAGGTTCAGCTCACCGACCCCAAGGGCCGCCACTACACGTTCACGCTCGAAGCCGGGAAGAATTTCCACACCCACAAGGGTTCCTTCCCGCACGACGAGCTGATCGGTGCTCCCGAGGGCAGTGTTGTCCGCACCACGGGGAACGTCGCGTACCTCGCGCTGCGCCCCCTGCTCCCCGACTACGTCCTGTCCATGCCCCGCGGCGCCGCCGTGGTCTACCCCAAGGACGCGGGCCAGATCCTGGCCTTCGCCGACATCTTCCCCGGCGCCCGCGTCGTCGAAGCGGGAGTGGGCTCCGGATCGCTGAGCAGCTTCCTGCTCCGCGCCATCGGCGACCACGGCATGCTCCACAGCTACGAACGACGCCCGGACTTCGCCGAGATCGCCACCGCGAACGTCGAGCGCTACTTCGGCGGCCCCCACCCCGCATGGCAGCTCACCGTCGGCGACCTCCAGGACAACCTGTCCGACACGGACGTCGACCGCGTGATCCTCGACATGCTCGCCCCCTGGGAGTGCCTGGAGGCCGTCTCCAAGGCCCTCGTCCCCGGTGGCATCCTCTGCTGCTACGTGGCCACCACCACCCAGCTCTCGCGCACCGTCGAGTCCATCCGCGAGTTCGGCTGCTACGCCGAACCGCAGCCGTGGGAATCGATGATCCGCAACTGGCACGTCGAAGGCCTCGCCGTCCGCCCGGACCACCGGATGATCGGCCACACCGGCTTCCTCGTCACCGCCCGCCGCCTCGCGGACGGCGTCGAAGCCCCGCTGCGCCGCCGCCGCCCCTCCAAGGGCGCCTACGGCGAGGACTACGACGGTCCCGGCAGCCGATCCGCCGAGCGCACCGCCGACACCGAGCGCGGCTGACCGCCGCCCCGCACAACGCAACGGCGCCGGTGTGCAGTTCCCCGCTCTCCGCGGGAACTGCACACCGGCGCCTCTTCGTTGTACCCACAGACAGCCACGGGCCCCACCCGTCCCACCGGCCACGAGAGCGGACCCGCCCGTACCGCGCCCGTGTGAGGTGTGGCACGATGCTGGCTCCCCGTCAGCGCCGCCCCACAGGAGACGCACCGCGTGCCGCACACCCCCGCCGCTCCGGACCAGGCCCACACACGCACCCGACCGGTGCACTGGACGGCCACCGCGGTGGCCCTGGGCGCCGTCGTGGCGGCCGCGGCCTTCCTCCAGCCCGACCCCGCCGAGGCCTCCGCGCCCCGAGCCGTGGCCGGCCCCGAAGCCCGGCCCGCCACGGTCGCCGCCCCCGACCCGGCCGCGGCGACCTACCCGCTCGACTGCCACGGCGTACCGCAGCGCGTCGTCGCCAGCGCACAGGGCGACCTCGACGGGGACGGCCGACCGGAAACCGTCGCCGCCGTCCGCTGCGACGCCGGCTCGGGCACCCCGCCCCACGCCGTCTACGTCCTCACGACAGCCCCCGCGGACAGCACGGCGGCCACGACCCCCCGGGTCGTCGCCACACTCCTCGAGGCCGGCGCACGCAAGACCGTCACCGACCTCGCCGTGCGTGACCACACCGTGACGGCCACCCTGCTCGGGTACTCGTCACCGGAAATACCGCGCTACGCACCCGATCTGAAGCAACAGGCCAAGTGGCGCTGGACCGGCGGAAAATTCAGCCAGGAGCTTACGGACTCGGCCGCGAAACGGGTTTGATTCCGGTACGGCGTTAATCCGCGTCCGGACCGTAGACCTCGACCCTGTCCGAAACCCGTCGCACGTGGATGCAGTCGCCCGGGCATTCCTTGGCCGAATCGACGACGTCCTGCAACAACGGCAGCGGAACCGGAGTCGTCGCCCCCGCCTCCTGGAGCAGTTCGTCCTCGCCGCTCTTCACGTACGCCAGACCATCGATGTCCAGCTCGAAGACCTCCGGCGCGTACTGGACGCAGATCCCGTCCCCGGTGCAGAGGTCCTGGTCGATCCAGACCTCCAAGAGCTCCCCGCCCTCGCCGGCACCACCCGTGTGGGCCTCCTGCTGCACGGTCATATCTCCTGCCGTTCCCTGTCCTCGGTGATCCACTCCGTTCACACGTCGCGGCAAGTCGCGCGAGCCCTGACGGGTGTTGAACAGTTCGACCTTACAACCGGCTGCTTTCCGATGTTGAAGGGTGGGTATTTCCCTGGCGTGAGGGAGTACGCAAGGGTGAAGATCGGACACACCCCTACCGTCTTTGTGATCTAGGGGTTTCAATCACCACCAGCCCAGGTAGGGTCAGGAAGCGTCCAGCTCCCCTTGGAGGAGGTGAGGACCGTGGCAGCCCACGACGATGACATCACCCGCGGCATCCGGCCGGGGCGAGGGTCCGATGACCCCGCCGGTCAGGTTGCCTATCTCGAGCAGGAAATCGCCGTCCTGCGACGCAAGCTCGCCGACTCTCCGCGACACACGAGGATTCTCGAAGAGCGGATCGTCGAGCTGCAGACAAATCTGGCCGGTGTATCCGCACAGAACGAGCGACTCGCCAATACGCTCCGCGAGGCACGCGACCAGATCGTGGCCCTCAAGGAGGAAGTCGACCGGCTCGCACAGCCGCCGGCCGGCTTCGGAGTCTTCCTGCAAGCGAACGAAGACGGCACGGTCGACATCTTCACGGGGGGCCGCAAGCTCCGCGTGAACGTCAGCCCCAGCGTCGACCCCGAGGACCTCAGGCGTGGCCAGGAGGTCATGCTCAACGAAGCCCTCAACGTGGTCGAGGCCATGGAGTTCGAACGGGCCGGGGACATCGTCACCCTCAAGGAGATCCTCGAGGACGGCGAGCGCGCCCTGGTGGTCGGGCACACCGACGAGGAAAGGGTGGTGAGGCTCGCCGAGCCGCTCCTGGACATCACCATCCGCCCCGGCGACGCCCTCCTGCTCGAACCCAGGTCCGGCTACGTCTACGAAGTGGTGCCGAAGAGCGAGGTCGAGGAGCTCGTCCTCGAAGAGGTCCCGGACATCGACTACGAGAAGATCGGCGGCCTGGGCGACCAGATCGAACTGATCCGCGACGCGGTCGAGCTCCCGTACCTCCACCCCGACCTCTTCAAGGAACACGAACTGCGCCCGCCCAAGGGCATCCTGCTCTACGGCCCGCCCGGCTGCGGAAAGACGCTGATCGCCAAGGCGGTCGCCAATTCCCTGGCCAAGAAGGTCGCCGAGGTGACCGGCCAGCCCGCGGGGAAGTCCTACTTCCTCAACATCAAGGGCCCCGAGCTCCTCAACAAGTACGTCGGCGAGACCGAGCGGCACATCCGCCTCGTCTTCCAGCGTGCCAGGGAGAAGGCGAGCGAGGGCACCCCCGTCATCGTCTTCTTCGACGAGATGGAATCCCTCTTCCGCACCCGCGGATCCGGTGTCAGCTCGGACGTGGAGAACACCATCGTCCCCCAGCTGCTCGCCGAGATCGACGGCGTGGAAGGCCTGGAGAACGTCATCGTCATCGGCGCCTCCAACCGCGAGGACATGATCGACCCGGCCATCCTGCGCCCCGGCCGTCTCGATGTGAAGATCAAGATCGAGCGTCCGGACGCCGAGGCGGCCAAGGACATCTTCGCCAAGTACCTCAAGGCCACCCTGCCCCTGCACACGGACGACCTGTCCGAACACCAGGGCTCCCCGGCCGGCACCGTCCACAGCATGATCCAGACCGTCGTCGAGCAGATGTACGCCGAGTCCGAGGAGAACCGCTTCCTCGAGGTCACGTACGCCAACGGCGACAAGGAAGTCCTCTACTTCAAGGACTTCAACTCGGGCGCGATGATCCAGAACATCGTGGACCGTGCGAAGAAGATGGCCATCAAGGCCTTCCTCGAGCACAACCAGAAGGGCCTTCGGGTCTCCCACCTCCTCCAGGCGTGCGTGGACGAGTTCAAGGAGAACGAGGACCTGCCCAACACCACGAACCCGGACGACTGGGCCCGCATCTCCGGAAAGAAGGGCGAGCGGATCGTATTCATCCGCACGCTCGTCACCGGGAAGCAGGGCGCGGACACCGGACGCTCCATCGACACGGTGGCCAACACCGGTCAGTACCTCTGACGGAGCGGGGCGGCTGCGGGTGCCCCCACCGGGG
>NZ_JBHWLC010000090.1:0-30142 GCF_042730635.1 Streptomyces sp. NPDC059917 | reverse complement strand
GACCTCGGCAACATCACCCCCACCAAAGCCTCAGCACCCACACCACGACCAATCAACCAATGCGCCAACCGATTCGCCCGCGCATTCAACTCCCCGTACGACAAAACCTCCTCACCACGCACCACCGCGACCGCACCCGGATCACGCCCCACCTGCAACTCGAACAACCCAGCCATCGACACCTCAGGAACCACACGCCCCGTGTCATTCCACCCCGACAACACCAACTCCCGCTCAACCTCACCCAACAACTCCACCCCACCGACCCGCACCGACGGATCAGCCACCACCTGCTCCAACAACCACACCCAACGACCCAACAACCGCTCCACCGACCCACGATCGAACAGATCCGTCGAGTACTCGACCGTGGCGGTGACGCCCTGCTGATCGGCGTGCTCGGTGAGGCTGAGCAGCATGTCGAAGCGCGAACGGCCGATGCCCACGTCCTCGGATCCCACGCGCAGCCCCGGCAGTACGAACTCGCTCTCGGGGGTGTTCTGGAGGACCAGGGCGACCTGGAAGAGGGGGTGGTGACCCGTGGAGCGCTGCGGGTTCAACAGCTCCACCAGGTCTTCGAACGGGACGTCCTGGTTGGCATAGGCCGCCAGGCTCGACTCCCGTACCCGCGCCAGCAGTTCCGCGAAGGTCGGGTCGCCGGAGGTGTCCGTGCGCAGCACGAAGGTGTTCACGAACAGACCGACCAGGTCGTCGAGCGCCTCGTCGGTGCGGCCGGCCACACCGCTACCGAGGGCGATGTCGTGACCAGCGCCGAGACGGGTGAGCAGGACGGCCATGGCCGCCTGGAGCACCATGAACACCGTGGTGTTTGTCCGGCGCGCCAACTCCACCGTCTTCGCGTGCAGTTCGGCATTCAAGCCGTAGGTGAGATGCGTGCCCTCGAAGGAGGAGTGCGCCGGGCGCGGTCGGTCCGTCGGGAAGGTGACCTGCTCGGGGAGCCCGGCGAGCTGTCGGGTCCAGTAGTCGAGCTGCTGGGCGTAGATGCTGTCCGGGTCGGACGCACTGCCGAGCAGTTCGCGCTGCCAGAGCGTGTAGTCGACGTACTGGACGGGGAGTGCCTCCCACTGCGGCGCCGCGCCGCGCGTCCGCGCGGTGTAGGCGGCGATGAGGTCCCGCGTCAGCGGCCCCATCGACCAACCGTCGCCCGCGATGTGGTGCACCAGGAGCATCAGCACGTGCGCACCGCTGTCGCTCAGCTCGTACAGCCAGGCCCGGAGCGGTATTTCGGTGCCCAAGTCGAAGCCGTAGCGTGCCGAAGCCTCCAGTGCGGCGGGCAGTTCGGCCTCGGTGACGGTGGCGAGCTCCCAGTTCAGGCGCGCTTCGGTCGGAGCCAGCACCAGCTGGTGCGGCTCGGCCTCCGCCGCCCGCTCCGGGAAGACCGTGCGGAGCGACTCGTGCCGGGTGATGACGTCGCCGATGGCGGTGCGGAGCGCTTCGGCGTCGACCTCGCCGGTCAGGCGGAGCGCGATCGGCATGTTGTAGGTGGACGAGCGGCCCTCCAGCTTGTGGAGGAACCACAGGCGGCGCTGTGCGAAGGACAGGGGAACACTGTCCGGGCGGAGCACGGGCTCCAGCGCGAGGCGCGTGCGGCCGCCCTCGGCGAGACGTACTGCGAGGTCCGCGACGCTGGGGGCCTCGAAGACCGTGGCGATGGAGACTTCCACGCCCATGGAGACGCGGATCCGGCTCACCAGCCGCGTGATCAGCAGGGAGTGCCCACCGAGGTCGAAGAAGCTGTCGTCGATCCCGACCCGGTCCACACCCAGGACTTCGGCGAAGAGCCCGCACAGCACCTCCTCCTGCGGGGTACGGGCGGTGCGGCCGCCCGCGGTGGCCGCGTAGTCCGGCTTCGGCAGCGCCCGCCGGTCGAGCTTCCCGTTCGGGTTCAGCGGCAGGTGATCCAGAACCATCACCGCCGAAGGCACCATGTAATCCGGCAAGCCTTCGACCAACCGCGCCCGCGCAGCCTTCACCACCGCACCGATCCCACGCGCCGCAGCCGGAGTGTTCACCCAGCTCCCGGACCCCGAGGACGGCACGTACACACCGGTCAGGACCACGTCCGCCGCAGTGCCGGCAGGCAGAACCACGACGTCGAAGTACGCCACCGAACGCGCCGACCACGTCGGCACCACCAGCAGACCCAGAGCCGCGCCCTGCGCGATCAGGCTCTCCGGATCCACCGCGGGACCGAAGTCCTCCGCGTCATGCCCGTCGATGACCTGCTCCGCCGCCACCTCACCGACCAACCGGGCATTCGGAATACCGACCACCCGCACCGGAACCTCGGACGAAGCCAGGCTGTCGATCTCCAGGCCCGCCTCCCACACGATCTCCCGCACCCCGGACACATCCAGGACCTCCGCCGGAGCCTTGTGCAACACCACCTCATAGCGGTGCCGGGTGAGTTCGTTGTGGTAGTCACCGCGCTTGAGCCGCACATCGACACCGCCGATCCGCCCATCACCCGCAGCAAGACCCGTGAAGAACTCCGGCGCAGCCACCAACTCCTTCTCCAGGAGCACCGCACGGTCGACGACCGCGCGGGCCACCGCGCCACGTCCCGCATTCACCGCGGCGTGCAGAACACGCAGCGAGCCAGCGTTGCGCACGTCACCCACGATCAGACGACCACCCGGGGCCAACAGCCCCATGGCCTGGTCGATCACCCGCGCCAAATACTCACCATCGGGGAAGTACTGCACCACGGAGTTGATCACGACCGTGTCGAAGAACCCCTCCGGCAGCCCCTCCACGACATCCGCGGCCTGCGCCCGAAGGCGGACCCGAGCATCGAAGCCGGCTTCCTTGACCTGCTCCTCCAGACGCGCGATGACCGCCGAAGACAGGTCCGTTCCCCAGTACTCCTCCACGCCCTCGGCCAGGTGTGCCATCAGCAGACCGGAACCGACACCGATCTCCAGCACCCGTCGCGCGCCGAAACCACGCACCCGCTCGACCGCCGCGTCACGCCAGGCACGCATCTCACCCAACGCGATCGGCTCACCCGAATACGAACTGTCCCAACCGGAGAAGTCCTCGCCGAACCCCGCCACACCCGCCCCGGAGTACACGGCGTCATACATCTCACGCCACTCCCCCACCTGCGCCTGAGCACCCGACTCCGCAGCACCCGACTCCGCGGCAGCAGCCACCTCCAGATCCGCCACCACATACGCCACCAAACGCTGATCACCCTCAACGTCCTCACGCGCAACGACCGCGGCCTGACGCACCCCCTCACAACCCACCAACAACGACTCGATCTCACCCGGCTCGATACGGAACCCCCGCACCTTCACCTGATCATCCACACGCCCCACATACTCCAACTGCCCATCCACACCCCACCGCACCAAGTCACCCGTCCGATACATCCGCTCACCCACCCCGAACGGAGACGCCACGAACCGCTCACCCGTCAAACCAGCCCGACCCACATACCCCCGAGCCACCTGGACACCGGTCGCGTACAGCTCGCCCGCGACACCGACCGGCACCGGACGCAGGTTCTCGTCCAGGACGTAGAGCCTGGTGTTCCACATCGGCCGGCCGATCGGGACGCTGCTGCCGGAGGTCGCATCCGCTTCACCTGCGAGCCAGGTGGAGGCCGCGACCTGGATGGTCATCTCGGTCGGCCCGTAGAGGTTCGAGAGCTGGGCTCCCCACGTGCGGGAGATCTCCGCCGCGAGTTCCGGGCGCAGCGCCTCCCCGCTGGACCAGATGCGCGTGACGCCGTGGCCCGCGGGCGGTGCGGGAAGGTTGGCCAGCAGGCTCGGCGGGAACTGGGCGACGGTGACGCCGTGCTCCACCATGTGCGATACGAGCGCACCCGGGTCCCGAAGCACCTCCGTGGGGGCGACGCAGATCGCCGCACCGTGCAGCAGCGGGAACCAGAGCTCCAGCCCGACGGAGTCGAACCGCACCGACGTGCGGAACAGCACGACGTCACCGGAGCCGACCGGGTGGGCGTCCTGCATCCACTGGAGGTTGTTGGCCAGGCCCCGGTGCTCGACGAGTACGCCCTTCGGGCGCCCGGTGGAGCCCGAGGTGTAGATCACGTAGAGCGGGCTCTGCGGAACCAAAGGTGCCCAGCGCTCCCGATCGCTGAGATCGTCCGCGGGCTGCCGTTCGATCTCCGCTCGCGTCACCTCGTCGTCGAGGAGTGCGCACGGACGCTCCGTGCCGAGTCCCGCCAAGGCCGGGGTGCTGGTGAGCAGGAGGCCGGGGCGCGCGTCGTCCAGGGCGTGGCGCAGTCGTTCCGCCGGGTCCTCGGGATCGAGGGGAAGGTACGCCCCGCCCGCCTTGACCACTGCCAGGAGTGCGACGACGGTATCGGCCGACCTCGGCAGGGCGACGGCGACCAGCCGCTCGGCGGCGTTGCCGGGAGCCGTGGCCACGAGGTGGCGGGCCAGCCGGTTGGCCCGGGCGTTCAGCTGGGCGTAGGTCAGCTCGTCGGACCCGAAGCGGACCGCCGGGGAGTGCGGGGTGCGCCGCACCTGTGCTTCGAAGAGGGCGGCCAGGCTCTCCTGGCTCACCTCGGCATCGGTGTCGTTCCAATCGTCCAGGACCTGGCGCCGCTCCGCTGCGGTGAGCAGGTCGGCGCGGCCGATGCGCTGCTCCGGCGCGGACAGTGCCTGGTCGAGGAAGCGCACCCAGCGGGCGAAGAGCTGCTCGATGGTGGACCGGTCGAACAGATCGGTGGAGTACTCGACCACGGTCGCGATGCCTGCGGGGCGGCCCGCGGCGTCGTACCGCTCGGTGAGCGACAGCAGCATGTCGAAGCGCGAGGTCCCGGAGTCGACCTCCTCCATGCGGACCGTCAGCGCGGGCAGGGTGAAGTCTTCCCTGCCGTTGTTCTGGAGGACGAGGGCCACCTGGAAGAGCGGGTGGTGGGCCGCCGAGCGCTGCGGGTTGAGCAGTTCCACCAGGTGGTCGAACGGGACGTCCTGGTGGGCGTAGGCCGCCAGGCTCGACTCCCGTACGCGCGCCAGCAGTTCGTCGAACGTCGGATCACCGGAGGTGTCCGTGCGCAGCACGAAGGTGTTCACGAACAGGCCGACGAGGTCGTCGAGCGCCTCGTCCGTACGGCCCGCGACGCCGCTGCCGAGCGGAATGTCGGTGCCGCCGCCGAGCGCGGTCAGTAGTGCTGCCATGCCCGCCTGGAGCACCATGAACACGGTTGCACCCGAGGTGCGGGCGAGCTCGGCGAGACGCTGGTGCAGGGTGGCGTCGACGTCGAACTCGGCGTACGAGCCCGCGTAGGACCCGATCGCCGGGCGCGGCCGGTCGGTGGGGAAGGTCACCAGTTCCGGCATGCCCGCCAACTGGCCTCGCCAGTAGGCGACCTGGCGCGCGAACATGCTGCGCGGGTCCGACTCGTGGCCGAGCAGTTCGCGCTGCCAGAGCGTGTAGTCGGCGTACTGGACGGGGAGTTCCGACCACGACGGCGCCACGCCCTGGAGCCGTGCCGTGTAGGCGGTGACGACGTCCCGGGCCAGCGGAGCCATCGACCAGCCGTCACCGGCGATGTGGTGCAGCAGCAGGAGCAGGACCGATTCCTGCCCGCCGGTCTCGAAGAGGCAGCTACGGATGGGGATTTCGGTGGAGAGGTCGAATCCGTAACGCGCCGCTTCCTCCACCGCGGCCGGCAGCTCGGCCTCGGTCACCGTGCGGCGTTCCCAGTCGATGCGCGCGTCCGCGGCGTCCACGACGAGCTGCCGGGGTTCACCGGCGCTCTCGCTGAAGACCGTGCGCAGGGACTCGTGGCGCCCGACGACGTCGCGCAGGGCGGAGCGGAGCGCTGCGTGGTCGACGGCACCGGTCAGGCGGAGCGCGATCGGCATGTTGTAGGTGGCGGAGCGGCCTTCGAGCTTGTGGAGGAACCACAGGCGGCGCTGTGCGAAGGACAGCGGAAGGCTGTCGGGGCGCTCCACGGGGACGAGGGCCGTGCGCGTCGGGCCGCCCGGGTCGAGGCGCTCCGCCAGCCGCGACACGGTGGGGGCCTCGAAGAGCTGCTTGATCGGCAGCTCGGCACCGAGGACGGTGCGGATGCGGCTGACCAGGCGGGTCGCGAGCAGGGAGTGCCCGCCGAGGTCGAAGAAGCTGTCGTCGATCCCGACCCGGTCCACACCCAGGACCTCGGCGAACAGACCGCACAGCACCTCCTCCTGCGGGGTACGGGCGGTGCGACCACCCGCGGTGGCCGCGTAGTCCGGCTTCGGCAGCGCCCGCCGATCGAGCTTCCCGTTCGGGTTCAACGGCAGGTGGTCCAGGACCATCACCGCCGAAGGCACCATGTAATCCGGCAGCCCTTCGACCAACCGCGCCCGCGCAGCCTTCACCACCGCACCGATCCCACGCGCCGCAGCCGGACTGTTCACCCAAGAGCCCGATGCCGAGGACGGCACGTACACACCACTGAGGACCACATCCGCCGGAGTACCGGCAGGCAGGACCACCACGTCGAAGTACGCCACCGAACGCGCCGACCACGTCGGGACCACCAGTAGACCCAGAGCCGCGCCCTGCGCGATCAGGGTCTCCGGATCCGCCGCCGGACCGAAGTCCTCCGCGTCATGCCCGTCGATGACCTGCTCCGCCGCCACCTCCCCGACCAAACGGGCATTCGGAATACCGACCACCCGCACCGGAACACCCCCACCCGGCAGCCCGGACAGGTCCAGACCCGCCTCCCACACGATCTCCCGCACCCCGGACACATCCAGGACCTCCGCCGGAGCCTTGTGCAACACCACCTCGTAGCGGTGCCGGGTCAGCTCGTTGTGGTAGTCACCACGCTTGAGCCGCACGTCCACGCCACCGATCCGCCCATCACCCGCAGCAAGACCCGTGAAGAACTCCGGCGCGGCCACCAACTCCTTCTCCAGCAACACCGCACGGTCGACGACCGCGCGCGCCACCGCTCCACGCCCCGCATTCACCGCGGCATGCAGAACACGCAGCGAGCCCGCACTACGCACGTCACCCACGATCAGACGACCACCCGGCGCCAGCAGCCCCATGGCCTGGTCGATCACCCGCGCCAAATACTCACCATCAGGGAAGTACTGCACCACGGAGTTGATCACGACCGTGTCGAAGAACCCCTCCGGCAGCCCCTCCACGACATCCGCGGCCTGCGCCCGCAGGTGGACCCGAGCAGCCAGACCGGCCGCCTCCACCTGCCCCTCCAGACGACCGATCACCGCAGCCGAGAGATCGGTGCCCCAGTACTCCTCTACACCGCCCGCCAGGTGCGCCATCAGCAGACCAGAACCGACACCGATCTCCAGCACGCGTCGCGCGCCGAAACCACGCACCCGCTCGACCGCCGCGTCCCGCCAGGCACGCATCTCACCCAACGCGATCGGCTCACCCGAATACGAACTGTCCCAACCCGAGAAGTCCTCGCCGAACCCCGCCACACCCGCACCGGAGTACACGGCGTCATACATCTCACGCCACTCCCCCACCTGCGCCTGCGCACCCGACTCCGCAGCACCCGACTCCGCAGCAGCGGCCACCCCCAGATCCGCCACCACATACGCCACCAAACGCTGATCACCCTCAACGTCCTCACGCGCAACGACCGCGGCCTGACGCACCCCCTCACAACCCACCAACAACGACTCGATCTCACCCGGCTCGATACGGAACCCCCGCACCTTCACCTGATCATCCACACGCCCCACATACTCCAACTGCCCATCCACACCCCACCGCACCACATCCCCCGTCCGATACATCCGCTCACCCACACCGAACGGAGACGCCACGAACCGCTCACCCGTCAACCCCGCACGACCCACATACCCCCGAGCCACACCGGCACCCGACACGTACAGCTCACCCGGCACAGCCACCGGCACCGGACGCAGAGCGGCATCCAGCACGAACACGCGGGTGTTCGCCACCGGATGCCCGATCGGCACCACGCCCTCGGGCAGTTCGCCGCTCATCGAGACGCACACCGTCGACTCCGTCGGACCGTACGCGTTCACCACCCGGCGCGTCGCCGACCAACGGGCCACCAACTCCGGCGGTGCGGCCTCGCCCGCCAACACCACCGTCTCCAACGCCGACAGACCAGCCTCGGCTCCCACCGGCAACGCGCCCAACACCGAGGGCGGCAAGGTCACGTGCGTGACCGCCTGCTCCGCCAGGACCGCGGCAAGGGCTTCGCCGACCAGCCGCCCCGGCTCCGGCACGACCAGCGTGGCACCCGAGGTCAGCGCCATCACCAGTTCCCACCAGGCGGCGTCGAAGCTGGGCGAGGAGAACTGGAGGATCCGGCTCGCGGGCGTCACGCCCAGCCGGGTGACCTGGGCGGCGGCGAGGCTGGCCACGCCCGTGTGCGACACGGCGACGCCCTTGGGGACGCCGGTGGACCCGGAGGTGTAGATCACGTACGCGGGGTGGTGCAGCAGGAGCGGGACGTCGGGGGTGGTGTCCGGGTGGTCGGCCAGTTCCGCGTTGGCCGCGCGCAGGGTGTCCGGGTCGAGGACGAGGATCGGGGCGGCGTCCGCCAGCATGAAGGCGCGTCGCGCCGCCGGGTACTCCGGGTCGACCGGTACGTAGGCACCGCCGGCCTTGAGCACGGCCAGCACGGCGACGACCAGGTCCGTGGAGCGCGGCAGGAGCACGCCGACGCGCTGCTCGGGGCCGACTCCCCGCTCGATCAGCCAGTGGGCCAGACGGTTCGCCCGCGCGTCGAGCTCCCCGTACGTGAGGGATTCGGCGCCGCACACCAGCGCGGTGTCCGTCGGGGCCGCGAGCACGCGCTCCTCGAAGAGCCGGGGCATCGGGGCGCCGGGGACCTGGACGGCGGTGTCGTTCCACTCGGCCAGCAGTCGGCCGCGCTCGGCCGCGCTGAGCAGCTCGACCTGTCCGATGGGCAGGGTCGGGTCGGCGCTCACCTGCTCCAGCAGGTGGGCCCAGCGCTCCATGAGGGCGAGGACCGTGGCGGGGTCGAACAGTTCGGTCGCGTACTCGACGACGGCTTCGATGCCGGTGGCGTCGCTCCCGTCGTGCCGCTCGAACAGCTCGACGAGGACGTCGAAGCGGGAGGTGGAGGTGGGGACGAACGCTTCGTCGACCTCGATGCCGGGCAGTCGCAGGTCCTCGACCGGCGCGTTCTGCTGCACCATCGCCACCTGGAACAAGGGGTGGTGGTGGGTGGACCGCTGCGGGTTGAGGAGCTCGACGAGGTGGTCGAAGGGGACGTCCTGGTGGTCGAAGGCCGTGAGGCTGGTCGCGCGGACGCGCCCGAGCAGCTCCTGGAAGTCCGGGTCGCCCGAGGTGTCCGTCCGCAGCACGAAGGTGTTGACGAAGAGGCCCACGAGGTCGTCGAGCGCCTCGTCGGTACGGCCCGCGACTCCGTTTCCGAGCGGGATGTCCGTGCCCGCGCCGAGCCGGGTGAGGAGGGCCGCCATACCGGCCTGGAGCACCATGAACACGGTCGCGTTGGAGCGGTGCGCGAGGTCGACGAGCCGTTGGTGGAGCTCGCCGCTCAGCGAGAAGCGCAGGTTGGCGCCGGCGTAGGACGCGACGGCGGGGCGCGGCCGGTCGGTGGGGAAGGTGACCAGCTCGGGCAGGCCGTCCAGCTGGTCCCGCCAGTGGTCGACCTGCCGGGCGAAGAGGCTCTCGGGATCGGTGGGGTCACCGAGCAGTTCCCGCTGCCAGAGCGTGTAGTCGGCGTACTGGACCGGGAGCGCGGACCAGGTGGGCGGGGCACCGGCGGCGCAGGCCGTGTAGGCGGTGAGGACGTCGCGGGCCAGGGGTGCGAGCGACCAGCCGTCACCGGAGATGTGGTGCAGCAGCAGGAACAGCAGGCTCTGGCCGTCGCCGAGGTCGAAGAGCCGTGCACGGAGCGGGATCTCGTCCGAGAGCTCGAAGCCGTACCGCGCCTCTTCCTCCAGCACGGCGGTGAGTTCGGATGCGTCGACCCGGCGGTGCTGCCAGTCGAACCGCACGTCCGCGGGGTCGAGGACCAGCTGCTGCGGCTCGCCGTCGGTCGCGGGGAAGACGGTGCGCAGGGACTCGTGCCGGCCGATCACGGCCAGCAGGGCGCCGTGCAGGGCGTCGGCGTCGACCGGGCCGGTCAGCCGGAACGCCATGGGCACGTTGTAGGTCGCCGAGGGGCCCTCGAGCCGGTGTTGGAACCACAGGCGGCGCTGGGGGTAGGAGAGCGGCAGTCGGTCCGGGCGCGCCGCGGCGACCGGGCCCCGACGGGGGCGGCCCGGCGTGCGGTCGGCGTCGCCGTCAGCGCCGCCGGTCGGGGGCGCGTCGAGGAGCGCGGCCAGGGCCGTCGGGGTGGAGGCTTCGAAGATCTCCTTGATCGGGAGCTCGACGCCCAGGACCGCGCGGACGCGGACGAGCAGCCGGATCGCCGAGAGCGAGTGCCCGCCGAGCGTGAAGAGGTCGTCGTCCGGGCCCACTTCCGGGCGGTCCAGGACTTCCGCGAAGAGTTCACGGAGCACCTCGATCTTCGAGGTGGACGGCTGACCTTCCACGCCGGAAGTAGGGAGGTCAGAATGCGACGATGCCTTGGCGTCCAACGTGATGCTCGCTTCCCAGACGGTGTTCTTCTGCCGAAAGTCGGCTGATTCAATTTCCGGCAGCTGTCAGAGCTGCGCGTGGAACGCATTTCGCGCGCACCACAGAAATTCACTTCGTGCCATGTCCAGTCCCCCGTGAACACGTTCACCGTTCCGGCTGATCGATCAGCCACCGTGAACAGGGTCGATGACGGGGCGCCGTCTGCGAACCGGTGCGGGGGCACTCTGTCAACTTCCGCCGCGCCCGGTCGCGGCGCGGTCACAGACGGGACGGGGCCCCGGATTTGGCTCCGGGGCCCCGTCGTTGTGCTGGTTCTCCTGTGCCGTGCGTCCGGTTACCGGGTGGCGCGCAGCCGGTCCGAGACCATCGCGCCGATCTCGCGCAGCGGCTCCGGATTCATCATGTGCGTGTGCTTGCAGTCGACCGTGCGGTAGTCGACGCCGGCGCCCACGTAGGGGTCCCAGACGCCCGGCTCCAGCCGGTGGTCCATCGCGCCGCCTACGGCCGCCAGCACCAGCGTCGGCGCGGACACGGGTCGGTGGACCACGTCCAGCCCGATCCGGGCGTTGTTCAGCGTGACGTCCATCATGGCCCTGACCTCGGGTGCGGAGAGGCCGGCCAGGGCGGTGTTGTGCGTCCTGAGCATGTCGACGGCCTGTTCGTGGGTGAGGTCGGCCGCCTCCTCGTCGGTCAGTTCGAGGTCGAAGATGCCGAGCATGGCCCGGTACACGTCGGCGACCTCCACCTTGGCCATGGCCTCCTCCACCTCCTGTCGGCTGACGGTGCTGACCGGGTGGCAGTCGAGCAGGGCCAGCAGCTCCACGCTCCGGCCGCGCTCTTCGAGGATCTCCGCGAGCTGGTGGGCGACCACTCCGCCGAAGGACCAACCGAGAATGCGGTAGGGGCCTTCGGGCTGCACTTCCAGGATGCGCTCGACATAGTCCTCGGCCATCTCCCTGACCGAATGGGCGAGGGTCCCCATTCCGTCAAGTCCGCTCGCCTGGAGGGCGTATACGGGGACGTTCTTGTCGATGTGTCGGAGGAGTCCGGAAAAGGTCCATCCGAGCCCGCTTCCGGCGTGTACGCAGAAGACGGGATTCTCGGTTCCGCCGGTGCGCAGCGGCAGGACGACATCGAGGGAGTTCCCCTCGAAATCACCTGCCATGCGCAGGGAGAGGCCGGCGACCGTGGGGGTTTCCATCATGGCCTTGACCGGGAGTTCGACGCCCAGCACTGATTTGATCTGTACCAGCAGTCGGATCGCGGACAGCGAATGTCCGCCGAGTTCGAAGAAGTTGTCGTCGATTCCCACCTTGGGCAGGTGGAGGAATTCCGCGAAGAGCGTGCACAGCATTTCTTCGCGGGGGTTGCGGGGCCCGCGGTGCCCGTCGGTGGTCTCTTCCCCGAAGGGGTCCGGGAGGGCGGCCCGGTCGAGTTCGCCGTGCCCGGTGAGCGGCAGGCGCGCCACGGGGGCGAAGGCCACCGGGACCAGGTGCTCGGCGAGCCGGCCCGCCACGTGGGCCCGCAGCGCCGCGGGGTCGGTCCGCGCGTCGGGGCCCGCCGGTACGACGTGGGCGATCAGGACCGACGCGCCGGCGCGGTCCTCGCGCACGCTCACGACGGCCCGGGCGACGTCGGGGTGCTCGCTCAGCACGGCCTCGATCGCCCGCGGTTCGACGCGCAGCCCGCGCAGCACCGCGTGCTCGTCCTCGTGCGCGACGAACTCCAGGCCTCCCGTGCCCGTCCTCCACCGGACGAGCGCTCCGGTACGGTGCATCCACCCGCCGGGGCGGAAGGGGCTCGGTACGCACCTGTGCCCGGTCGCGCAGGCGTCCGCTCGGGTCGCCTCCAGGTACAGCTCGCCGATCACGCCCTCGGGCACGCGGCGCAGGTCCGCGTCCAGTACGTGGGCCGCCGCCCCGGCGAGGGGGCGGCCGAGGACGGGGCCTTCCTCGGCCCCGACGTAGCCCGCGAGCGCGAGGGCCCCGCAGCCCGCGGGACGGTGGACCGCGTACGTACGGATCCCGGGGCGCAGCCGCAGGCGTTGCCACAGGGGTGCGCCGACGGGTTCGCCGGACAGCAGCAGGGTCGTCGGGCCGTGCTCCGCGGCGGTGAGCAGGCCGTCGGCGAGGAGCCGTTCGAGGACCTGCGGGGTGGTGGCGAGGACATCGGTGCGGGCCGCGCGCACCGCGTCGACGGTCGTCCGTGCGTCCGCGGTGTCGGGGGCCCCGATCAGGTGCAGTTCCCGGCCGTGGAGCAGGGCCGTCAGCGCGTCCCAGGCGTCGACGCGGGAGAGGGGGTGGGTCATGGCCACGGCCGCCGTCGCGGCGCCGAAGACGTGGGCGTGGTGGTCCGCCGCGAGCGCGGCCAGTTCCGCGTGGGTGACCGCGTGGGCGTACGGCCCCGCGTACACCTGTGCGGGGTGCGCGGGCAGCAGCGGCCCGGTGCGCTCCGTGTCCTGCACGTTCTGCGCGTCCTGCGCGTCCTGTACGTCGGATTCCGCCGCGCGGGGGGTCAGTACCGGCCGGTCGCCGCTCACCGGGGCGGCGGCGATGACGAGCAGCGGATCGGCCGCTTCCACGGTGGCGGCGTCCGGGTCGGTGCCCAGGGCGAGGCAGGCCGCGCCCGTCTTCAGCACGGCGAGCAGGGCGACCACCGCTTCCGCGGAGGGCGCCAGGGCCAGGGCCAGGATCCGGCCGGGGCCCGCTCCGTGCGCGATCAGCCGTCGGGCCAGGGCGTTGGCCCGGGCGTTGAGCTGTGCGTAGGTCAGCTCGGCATCGTCCCCGACGACGGCGGTCGCTCCGGGGGTGGCCGCCGCCTGCGCCTCGAAGAGGGTCACGACGGTCGGGTCCGGGGTCGTCGGCGTGACGGGGCGGGATCCGAAGTCCTCCTGGCGCTGCCGTTCGGCGGGGTTGCGGAGGTCGATCCCGCTCAACCGCTGCTGCGGGGCGGCCACCAGGGCGTCCACGAGCGCGGTGAGCCGGTCGGCCGTCGACCGGGCCGTTGCCCGGTCGAAGAGGTCGTCGGCGTAGCGGAGCACACCGGCCACCCCGGCCGGGGCGCCGTCCTGCGCGGTGCGCTCCGAGAAGGTGAAGTCGAGGTCGAACTTGGCCGTGCGCGTGTCGACGTCGACGGCTTCCATGTCGAGGGCGGCCGGCCCGTCGAACGCTTCCTGGGTGACCCCGAAGTCCACCATGACCTGGAACAGCGGGTGCCGGGCGGTGGCCCGGTAGGGGTTGACCAGCTCGACCAGCCGCTCGAACGGCAGGTCCTGGTGGCCGTAGGACTCCAGGACGGCCTGGCGGACCCGGCCGACGAGGTCGCCGAAGGTCGGGTCTCCGGACAGGTCGGCGCGCAGCACCAGCGTGTTGACGAAGAACCCGACCAGGTCCTCCACCGCTTCGTCGGTGCGACCGGCGACGGGGGTGCCGAGCACGATGTCGTCACCGGCGCCCAGCCCGGACAGGAGGACGGCCACCGCGGACTGGAGGACCATGGCGGTGCTCGCACCCGCGCTCTCGGCGAGGGCGGCCAGGGCCCGGTGCACGGGGACCGGCAGGGCGAAGCGGACGGCGCCGCCCCGGTAGCTGGGCTCGGCCGGACGGGGACGGTCCGTGGGGAGGGTCAGCTCTTCCGGCGCCCCGTCGAGCAGCCCCCGCCAGTAGGCGATCTGGTGCGCGACGGCGCTGTCCGGGTCGTCCTCGTCACCGAGGAGCTCGCGCTGCCAGAGCGTGTAGTCGGCGTACTGGACCGGCAGTCGCGGCCAGTCGGGTGCGGTTCCCCCGCACCGGGCGGCGTAGGCGGCGGTCAGGTCCCGGAGCAGTCGGCCGGCCGACCAGCCGTCCCCGGCGATGTGGTGCAGCAGCACCATGAGGATGCGGTCGCCGTCGGCGGCGCCGGCCGCGCCCGCCGCCGCGTCGGTCCGCTCCGTCACGCGCCACAGCTCGGCGCGGATCGGGATCTCGGTCGCGAGGTCGAAGGCGTGTCCGGCGGCGGCGGCGAGGTGGCGGGGCCACTCGTCCTCGGTGGCCGGGGTGACGCGCCAGCCGAAGTCCGCCTCCGCGTCGTCACGGACGTGCTGGCGCGGTTCCCCGTCGGTCTCGGGGAAGACGGTGCGCAGCGATTCGTGGCGGGCGATGACGTCGGCCAGGGCCGCCCGCAGCGCCGCCTCGTCGACGGGGCCCCGCAGGCGCAGGGCGAGCGGCAGGTTGTAGGTCGCCGAGCGGCCTTCGAGCCGGTCCAGGAACCAGAGCCGGCGCTGGGCGAAGGACAGCGGCACCGATGCGGGTCGCACCATGGGCTTCAGGGCTGTACGGGCCACCGCCGCCCCGGAGTCGATGCGTGCGGCCAGTCCGGCCGCGGTGGGCGCGTCGAAGACCGTGGCGATCGGCACCTCCACGTCCAGCGCGCCGCGGATCCGGCTGACGAGCCGGGTGGCGAGCAGCGAGTGCCCGCCGAGGTCGAAGAAGCTGTCGTCGATGGTCACCCGTTCCAGACCCAGCACGTCGGCGAAGAGTTCGCACAGGGTTTCCTCGCCGGGGGTGCGGGGGGCCCGGCCGGAGCTGAGGATCGTGTGGTC
The DNA here is from genome assembly GCF_042730635.1 of Streptomyces sp. NPDC059917. Taxonomy (NCBI): domain Bacteria; kingdom Bacillati; phylum Actinomycetota; class Actinomycetes; order Kitasatosporales; family Streptomycetaceae; genus Streptomyces; species Streptomyces sp. NPDC059917. The sequence goes on along the minus strand of NZ_JBHWLC010000090.1, from coordinate 14,982 downwards.
GGGGGCGGGGAGCGCCTTGCGGTCGAGCTTGCCGATCGGCGTGAGCGGCAGGGCGTCGAGCACGACGAAGGCCGAGGGGATCATGTAGTCGGGCAGCCACGCGCGCAGTAGGGCGGGCAGTTCCCGGTGCAGTGCGGTCGGGCGGGCGGTGCGTGCGGGACTGTTGGCGTACGGCGCCGGGTGCGCCGTACCGCTGGTGTGCCGCCGTCCGTGGAAGGCGGCCACGGGGCCTTCGACCGACGGCAGGAGGACGACGTCGAAGCGGTGCGGGTCACCGCTCGCGGCCCAGGTGGCGACGGCTCCGGCGCCGAGGAGTTCGGCGCGGGCGACGAGGTCCTCCGGGTCGGCCGCCGGGGGCGCGGGCTCCGGCTCGGACCCGTCGATGCGGTGCAGGGCCGCCGCGTCGTCGGCGAGGCGGGCGTTGGGGACGTCCGTGAGCCGCAGGCCGCCGGGGTGTTCCCGGAGCAGGTCGGCGAGGGCGTCGGTGCCCGCCGGGCAGCGGTCCCAGGGGACCTCCGGCAGTCCTTCGGTGGCGGCGGGGACGGCCGGGGTCTTGGTGAGGACCACTTCGTAGCGGTAGCGGGAGAGTTCGTTCCCGTGGGTCCCCCGCTTGAGCCGGATGTCGACCCCGCCGACGTCGGCCAGTTCGCGGCCGAGATCGGTGAAGAACTCCGGTGCGAGGAGCAGTTCCTCCTCCCCGTCGACCTTGTGGTCGACCTGGGCGCGCAGGGCGCTCGGATCGGCGGCCGCCGCGGTGCCCGCGGCGGCGGCCGTGGCCACACCGGCCTGCATCGTGCGCAGCAGCCGCAGGTTGCGGATGTCCCCGAGGTAGAGGGAGCCGCCGGGGACGAGCAGGTCCATCGCCGTGCGGATGACGTCGCTCAGGTAGGCGGCGTCGGGGAAGTACTGCGCCACGGAGTTGACGACGATGGTGTCGAAGAAGTCCCGGGGCAGGCCGGAGGTGTCGTCCGCGGGCTGCGCGCGCAGTTCCACGCGGTCGGCGAGCTCCTCGTGGACGGCGATGCGCGCGCGCAGGGCGTCGATCGCCGGCGCCGAGAAGTCGGTGCCCCAGTAGGCGGTGCAGTGCGGCGCCAGCCGGGAGAGGATGAGGCCGTTGCCGACGCCCAGCTCCAGCACGTTGCGCGGGCGCGAGCGCAGGACCTGCGTGACGGCCGCCTCGCGCCACTCGTGCATCTCGGCGAGCGGGATCGGGGCGCCGTCGTAGCTGCTCGTCCAGATCCCGAAGTCCTCCCAGAAGCCGCCGGTCCCGTCCTGGTCCCGGTAGAGGGAGTCGTACACCTCCTGCCAGGCCTCGACCTGGCGGCCGCTCTCGGCGCCGTCCGTGCCCGCCGTCCCCTGCCGGTCGGGTACGACGTATCCGACGAGCTGCGGGAAGCCGTTGTCCTCGCGGACGAGGACCGTGGCGGCCGCGACGCCCTCCTGCCGGGAGAGCGCGGCTTCGATCTCACCGAGTTCGATGCGGAAGCCGCGGACCTTGACCTGGTCGTCGACCCGGCCGATGAACTCCAGACCGCCGTCGGCGCGCCAGGTGACGAGGTCCCCGGTGCGGTACATGCGGCTGCCGGGGGTGTCGTACGGGTTCGCGACGAACCGCTCGGCGGTCAGTCGGGGCCGGCGCAGGTAGCCGCGGGCCAGGAAGGGCCCGGCGAGGTAGAGCTCGCCCGGGACTCCGTCGGGGACCGGCCGCAGGCCGGCGTCGAGCACGTACACCGTGGCGTTCCGCAACGGCCGGCCGATGCGCGGGCTCCGTTCGGGGCCGGTCACGTCGGCCGCGGTGATCCAGACGGTGGCCTCGGTGGGCCCGTAGAGGTTCACGGCGCCGCCGCCCTGGGCGTGCAGTTGCTCGGCGAGGGTGGCGGGCAGGGCCTCGCCACCGACGAGCAACCGCAGGTCGGTGAGGCCGTGCGGGTCGTGCGCGAGGATCGCCCGGTACACCGAGGGGGTGCCCTGGAAGGTGGTCGCGCCGCTTTCGCGGATCAACCGGTGGAGGGCGATCGGGTCCTTGGCGACCCGGTCGGTCGCGAGTTCCACGCACGCCCCGCGCAGCAGCGGGGCGTGGATCTCGACGGCGGCGATGTCGAAGGTGATGGTGGTGGCGGCGACCATGCGGTCGTGCGGGGCCAGCGGGACGCGGTCGAGGACGGCGTCGAGGAAGTGGGCGATGCCCGCGTGCGGGATCACCACGCCCTTGGGGTAGCCGGTGGATCCGGAGGTGTAGATGACGTAGGCGGCGTGGTCGGCCCGGACGGGGGTGCGCCGGTCCGCGTCGGTCAGGTCCCGCTCCGGGAGGGCGGCCAGCAGGTCCTCCACCGCCGGGTCGCCGAGCCGGACGGAGCACTCGGGCAGCGGCTGCGGCAGGGCCCCGTGCAGGGCGGCCGTGGTGATCAGAGCGGCCGGGGCGGCGTCCGCGAGGACGTAGGCGAGCCGGTCTCTCGGGTTGGTGGGGTCCATCGGCAGGTAGGCGGCGCCCGCCTTGAGCACGGCGAGGAGGGCGACGACCAGGTCGATCGACCGGGGCAGGGCCAGCGCCACGACGCTCTCGGCGCCGATGCCCCGGTCGATCAGGAGCCGGGCCAGCCGGTTCGCGCGGGCATTGAGTCGGCCGTAGTCCAGCTGCTCGGCGCCGCACCGTACGGCGGGGGCGTCGGGTGTCGCCCCGGCCTGGAGCTCGAATCCTTCGTGCACCCATCGTGCGGGCGGCTCCGCGGCCGTGGCGTTGCGCGCGACCAGGATCTCGGTCCGCTCGGCGGCGCCGAGCAGCTCGGCGTCCTCGATGCGGACCGTCGGGTCCTGGACCGCCGAGCGCAGCAGTCGCTCGTAGCGGGCGGCGAACTTCTCGACGGTGGTGGTGTCGAAGAGTTCGGTGGCGTATTCGAAGGTGGCGCTCAGCCCCGCGGGGCGGCCCTCGGCCGTCTGGTGTTCCGCCAGGCTCAGGAACAGGTCGAACTTGGAGTTGTCGCCGTCCAACGGGTAGGGCGTGGCGTCGACGTCGTGCAGGTGCAGAGCGGGCGCGTCGACGTTGTGGAGCTGGAACATCACCTGGAAGAGGGCGTTGCTGGACAGCGAGCGGACCGGGTTGACGGCCTCGACCAGGTACTCGAAGGGCAGGTCCTGGTGCGCGTAGGCGCCGAGCGCGGTGTCGCGGACCCGTTCGATCAGTTCGCCGAAGCTCGGGTTGCCGCCGGTGTCCGTGCGCAGCACCAGGGTGTTGACGAAGAAGCCGACCAGGTCGGTCAGGGCTTCGTCGGTGCGCCCGGCGATCGGGACGCCGACGGGGACGTCGTGGCCCGCGCCGAGTCGGGTGAGCAGGGCGGCGAAGCCGCTCTGCAGGACCATGAACAGGGTGGAGCGGGAGTCGGCGGCGAGCCGGCGCAGGCCCGCGTGCAGTTCGGCGTCCAGGGTGAAGGAGAGGACGCCGCCCCGGTAGCCGGCGATCGCGGGGCGCGGCCGGTCCGTGGGCAGTTCGAGCTGGGCGGGGATGCCCTCCAGGGCGTCCTTCCAGTAGGCGAGCTGCCGCGAGACCAGGCTGTCCGGTTCGTCGGTGCGGCCGAGCAGCTCCTGCTGCCAGAGCGCGTAGTCGACGTACTGGACGGGCAGCGGTGCCCGGTCGGGGGCGGCGCCCCCGAGCCGTGCCCCGTACGCCTCGGAGAGGTCCCGCATCAGGGCGGCGCGGGACGCGCCGTCGGCGACGATGTGGTGCATCAGGAGCACCAGGACCGGGCCGGTCGGCCCGGTCGCGCGATCGTGGTCCCCCTCGGCGTCCCCCTCGGCGGCAGTGGTCCGGGACGCGGTGGGCACGAACAGCCAGGCCCGTACCGGGGGTTCGGCGTCGAGGGCGAAGGGGTGGCCGATGGCCTCGTGCACCGCCCGGTGGATGTGCTCGGGCGCCGTCTCGACCACGCTCAGCGGCAGCGCGGCGGCGACCGGGTCGAGCACGACCTGGTGGGGCTCCCCGTCGGTCTCCCGGTAGACCGTGCGCAGCGATTCGTGCCGCAGCGCCACGTCGCGCAGTGCGGCGCGCAGCGCGTCCTGGTCCACCGGCCCGGAGAGGCTGAGTGCGAAGGGCCAGTTGTACGCGGCCGAGGGCCCCTCCAGGCGGTGCAGGAACCACAGGCGGCGCTGGGCGAACGACAGCGGTACGGTCGCGGGCCGCGGTACGGGGGCGAGCGCCGTGCGGACGGCGCCGGTGCCCGCTTCCATGTGTGCGGCCAGTCCCGCGACCGTCGGCGCGGCGAACACCGCGCTGATGGGCACCTCGACCCCCAGGGCGGCCCGGATCCGGCTCACGAGCCGGGTGGCGAGCAGCGAGTGCCCGCCCAGGTCGAAGAAGCTGTCGTCGATGGTGACCCGGTCGACGCCCAGGACCCCGGCGAACAGCCCGCACAGGACGTCTTCGCGCACGTCGCGCGGGGCCCTGCCCGCGCTGAGCACCCCGAAGTCGGGGGCCGGCAGGGCGCGCCGGTCCAGCTTGCCGTGGGGCGTCAGCGGGATGGCGTCCAGGGCCACCACGGCGGCCGGAACCATGTATTCCGGGAGCCGCTCGGCCAGGAAGGACCGCAGGGCGCCGGTGTCCACACCCGCCGTGCCCCGCGCGCCGTCGGCCACGACGTACCCGACGAGCTGGGTGTCGCCCTGCGCGCCCTCGCGGGCCGTGACGACCGCCTGGCGCACGTCCTCGTGGCCCAGCAGGGTCGCCGAGATCTCGCCCGGGTCGATGCGGAAGCCGCGGATCTTGAGCTGTTCGTCCGCCCGCCCGGCGTACTCGAGCTGTCCGTCGGCCCGCCAGCGCACGAGGTCACCGGTGCGGTACATGCGCGCCCCCGGTTCGAAGGGGCAGGCCACGAACCGCTCCGCGGTCAGGGCGGCCCGGCCGATGTATCCGCGGGCCAACTGCGCTCCGGCCACGTACAGTTCGCCGACCGCTCCGGTGGGTACCAGTCCGAGCCGTTCGTCCAGGACGTAGGCGCGCATGTTCCAGAACGGGCGGCCGATCGGGACCGGACCCGCGGGCAGCTTCTCCTTCGGACCGATGCGGAACTCGGTGCAGTTGACGGTGGTCTCGGTCGGGCCGTAGGCGTTGACGACCGTGACCCGACGGTTGGCGGCCCGCCACTGCGCCAGCGCCTCGCTGGTGAGCGCCTCGCCGCCGAGGATCAGCATCTCGCCGGGAGACCACTGCTTGGGGAGGTCGCCCAGCATCGGCAGATGGGACGGGGTGGCCTTGAGCAGCGCGACGGGCACCGCGTTGCCCTGGGCCGGGAGCTCGTCCAGCGCGCTCAGGTAGACCCGGCCGCCGACGACCAGCGTGGTGTAGAGGCCGGTGACGGTCAGGTCGAAGGCGATCGAGGTGGGCACCAGGGTCGCGCCGCGTGCCGCCGGGTAGTGGTGGGCCGACCAGTTGAGGTAGTTGGCCACGGACCGGTGCTCCACCACGACGCCCTTCGGCGTACCGGTGGAACCCGAGGTGTAGATGACGTACGCCGGGTGCTCCATCTCGATCTCGATCTCGGGATCGGTGTCGTCGAAGCCGGACAGGTCCTGGTCGAGGGCGGCGCCGTCCAGAACGAGCACCGGTGCGCAGTCGGCGAGGATGAAGTCGCGCCGCGCACGCGGGTACTCCGGGTCGACCGGTACGTACGCACCGCCCGCCTTGAGGACGGCGAGGACCGCGACGACGGTGTCCGGGGTCCGCGGCACCATGACGCCGACGAGCTTCTCCGGGCCGACGCCCTGGGCGACGAGCCAGTGCGCGAGCCGGTTGGCCCGGGCGTTCAGCTCGCCGTAGGTCAGGGACTCGGCTCCGCGGACGAGGGCGACGGCGTCCGGGGCGCGCCGCACCTGGGTCTCGAACAGTTCCGGCAGCGTGAGCTGGGGGACCTCCACGGCCGTGTCGTTCCAGGCGGTCAGCATCTGTCCGCGTTCGGCCGGGTCCAGCAGGTCGACCTGGCCGATCGGCAGGGACGGGTCGGCCACCACCTGCTCCAGCAGCCGCACCCAGCGCCGCACCAGGCCTTCGACGGTCGAGCGGTCGAAGAGGGCGGTGGCGTACTTCAGTGCGCCCACGATCCCGGCGGGCGCGCCCGCCCCGTCGTGGCGTTCCAGGACGTTGGCCGACAGGTCGACCTTGGCCGTCTCGATGTCCACGGGTTCGCCGCTGATCTCCAGCCCGGCCATGCGGAACTCCGCCGTCGGGTTGTCCTGGAGGACGAGCATGACCTGGAAGAGCGGGTGGTGGGACGCGGACCGGTCGGGGTTGAGGAGCTCCACCAGGTGGTCGAAGGGCACGTCCTGGTGCTCGTACGCGCCCACGCTCGCTTCCCGGACCCGCTCCAGCAGCGTCCCGAAGGACGGGTCGCCGGAGGTGTCCGTGCGCAGGACCAGGGTGTTGACGAAGAAGCCGACGAGGTCGTCGAGGGCGTCGTCCATGCGGCCGGCGATGGGCGAGCCGAGCGGGATGTCCGTGCCCGAGCCGAGCCGGGTCAGCAGCGCCGCCATGCTCGCCTGGAGCGCCATGAACACGGTGGCGCCGCTCTGCCGGGACAGCTCGGTCAGGCGCCGGTGCAGTTCCGCGTCCAGTTCGAAGTCCACCGATGCCCCGGTGTGGTCGGCCACGGCCGGCCGGGACCGGTCGGCCGGGAGGCCGATCTGCTCCGGGAGCCCGGCCAGGGTCTCGCGCCAGTAGGCCACCTGGCGGCCGTACAGGCTCTCCGGGTCGTCCTCGGAGCCCAGCAGCTCGCGCTGCCACAGCGTGTAGTCGATGTACTGCACCGGGAGCTCGGACCACTGCGGAGCCCGGCCCGCCAGACGCGCCCCGTAGGCCTCGACCACGTCGCGCGCCAGCGCGCCCAGGGACCAGCCGTCACCGGTGATGTGGTGCAGCAGGAGCAGCAGGACGTGCTCATCGGCGCCGAGTTCGAAGAGGAAGACCCGGAAGGGGACCTCGCGGGCCAGGTCGAAGGTGTGCCGGGCAGCCGCGCCCAGCACCGCCGGGAGCTCCTGCTCCGGCACGGCGCGACGTACCTGGACCAGGCCGGAAGCGGCCTCGGTGGCGTCCAGCACCACCTGGTACGGCTCGCCGTCGACCGCGCGGAAGACGGTGCGCAGCGACTCGTGGCGCCCGATGACGTCGCTGAGCGCGGAGCGCAGGGCCGCCTCGTCGAGCTCGCCCTTCAACCTCAGCGGGAGGGGCATGTTGTAGGTCGTGGAGGGACCCTCCAGCTGGTCCATGAACCAGAGGCGGCGCTGGGCGAAGGACAGCGGTACGTCCTGCGGCCGCTCCGTGCGGCCGACCGGGCGGCGGGTGTCGGGGGCGGCCCCGAGACCCAACTGTTCGACGAGGCCGCTCACCGTCGGCCACTCGAACATGATGTGGAAGGGGATCTCCACGCCCATCTCGCTGCGGATCCGGTTGACCAGGCGGGTCGCGAGCAGCGAGTGCCCGCCCAGGTCGAAGAACCCGTCGTCGACGCCGACCTGCTCGATCCCGAGGACCTCGGCGAAGAGCCCGCAGAGGACCTCTTCCTCGCGACTGATCGGTGCGCGTCCGGTGGTGGCGGTCGCGTAGTCGGGCTGGGGCAGTGCGCGTCGGTCGAGCTTGCCGTTGGGGGTCAACGGCAGCGCGTCCAGGACCACGACGGTCGAGGGCACCATGTACTCCGGCAGCACACCTGCCAACCGGGCCAACAGCGCCTCCCGATCGACGCTCCCACCACCGGAGACCACGTACGCCACCACGCGCTGATCGCCCGGAGTGTCCTCCCGCACGACCACCGCCGCCTGACGCACCCCCTCATACCCCACCAACAACGACTCGATCTCACCCGGCTCGATACGGAACCCCCGTACCTTCACCTGATCATCGGCACGCCCCACGTACTCCAACTGACCGTCCCCACGCCACCGCACCACATCCCCGGTCCGATACATCCGCTCACCCACACCGAACGGAGACGCCACGAACCGCTCACCCGTCAGACCAGCCCGACCCACATACCCCCGAGCCACACCGGCACCCGACACGTACAACTCACCCGGCACACCCACCGGCACCGGACGCAGAGCCGCGTCCAACACGAACACCCGCGTGTTCAGGATCGGAAGACCGATCGGCACGTCCCCACCCGTGGACGCACCACTCATCGAAACGCACACCGTCGACTCCGTCGGACCGTACGCGTTCACCACCCGACGCGTCGCCGACCAACGCTCCACCAACTCCGGCGCAGCGGCCTCACCCGCCAACACCACCGTCTCCAACGCCGACAGACCAGCCTCGACACCCACCGGCAACGCACCCAACACCGACGGCGGCACCGTCACATGCGTGACCGCCTGTCCCTCCAACAACGAGACCAACGCGTCGCCCGTCAGCTTCTCCCCCTCGCCCAACACCAGCACCGCACCCGCCGAGAACGCCATCAGCAGTTCCGATACCGCCGCGTCGAAGCTCGGCGAGGCGAACTGCAGCACCCTGCTCCCCACACCCACACCGAACCGCTCCACCTGAGCCGCGGCCAACCCCGCCACACCCCGATGCGACACCACCACACCCTTCGGCACACCCGTCGAACCCGACGTGTAAATCACATACGCCGGATGATCCAGCTCGACATCCACTCCCACGTCCGACCCGTCGAACCCCGACAGATCCAGCCCCATCACACCCTCGTCCACCACCAACACAGGCGCCGCATCAGCCAACATGAACGCACGCCGCTCCACCGGATACTCCGGATCCACCGGCACATACGCCCCACCCGCCTTCGACACCGCGAGCACAGCCACCACCCACTCCACCGAACGCGGCAACACCACACCCACCAACCGCTCCGGACCCACACCCCGACCCACCAACCAACGCGCCAAACGATTCGCCCGCGCATTCAACTCCCCATACGTGAGGGAATCGGCACCACACACCACGGCAACCGCATCCGCATCACGCCGCACCTGCCCCTCGAACAACCCCGCCAACGACACCCCGGGCACCACGACACGACCACCAGAACCCACCGCCAACAACTCGGCACGCTCCACACCACCCAACAACTCCACCTCACCGATCCGCACCGACGGATCGACCACCACCTGCTCCAACAACCGCACCCAACGCTCCAGCAGGGCTTCGACGGTGGCGCGGTCGTAGAGGTCGGTGGAGTACTGGACCGCGGAGAGGACCCCTTCGGGGCTGCCGTCGCGGCCCCTGCGCTCGACCACGTTGAGTTCGAGGTCCGCCTTGGCCACGTTCAGGTCCAGGCCGCCCAGCTCCACCTGGAGACCGGGGAGTTCGAAGGCGGCCTCGGGCGCGCTCTGGAGTCCCAGGATCACCTGGAAGAGCGGGTGGTGCGAGGTGGAGCGCTGCGGGTTGAGCAGCTCGACCAGGTGCTCGAAGGGCACGTCCTGGTTGGCGTAGGCCGCCAGGCTCGTGTCGCGGACCCGGCCGAGCAGCTCCTCGAAGCTCGGGTCGCCCGAGGTGTCCGTGCGCAGCACCAGCGTGTTGATGAAGAAGCCGACGAGGTCGTCGAGGGCGTCGTCCATGCGGCCGGCGATGGGCGAGCCGAGCGGGATGTCCGTGCCCGCGCCGAGCCGGGTCAGCAGAGCGGCCATACCGGCCTGGAGCACCATGAACACCGTGGTCCCCGATGCCCGGGCGACCGAGAGGAGCCCCCGGTGCAGGGCGGCGTCCAGCTCGAAGGTCAAGTAGCCGCCGCGGTACGAAGCCACGGCGGGCCGCGGCCGGTCGGCCGGGAAGCTGACCTGCTCCGGCAGCCCCGCCAACTGCTCGCGCCAGTAGGACACCTGGCTCTGGAAGAGGCTGTCCGCGTCGGCCGCCTCACCCAGCAGCTCGCGCTGCCACAGGGTGTAGTCGGCGTACTGCACCGGGAGGTCCTCCCACTGCGGCGCCCGTCCCCGGGCCCGCGCCGTGTAGGCGTCGACCACGTCGCGCGCGAGCGGACCCATCGACCAGCCGTCACCGGCGATGTGGTGGATCAGGAGCAGGAGCACGCCCTCCGTCGCGTCGAGTTCGAAGTACCAGGCGCGCAGCGGCAGTTCGTTCGCCAGGTCGAAGCCGTACCGAGCGGCCTCCTCCAGTGCCTGCGGGAGCGAGTCCTCGGTGACCGAACGGCGCTCCCACGCGAAGTCGGCGCTCTCCCGCACCTGCTGGCAGGGCTCGCCGTCGACCTCGGGGAAGACGGTGCGCAGCGACTCGTGGCGCCCGATGACGTCGCGCAGCGCGCTGTCCAGGGCGTCCGCGTGCACCGCACCCTTCAGGCGGAGAATGAGCGGAATGTTGTAGGTCGACGAGCGGCCCTCCATCTGGTGGAGGAACCAGAGGCGGCGCTGGGCGAAGGACAGCGGTACGGAATCCGGGCGCTCCACGGGCGCCAGGACCGCGCGCACCCGCGCCTCGGCCACCTCGAGCAGCCCCGCGAGGCCCGCGACCGTCGGGGCGTCGAAGACGTCCATGATCGGCAGCTCCACGCCCAGGACGGTGCGGATGCGGCTGACCAGGCGGGTCGCGAGCAGCGAGTGCCCGCCCAGGTCGAAGAAGCCGTCGTCGATGCCGACCCGGTCGACACCGAGCAGCTCGGCGAAGAGCCCGCAGAGGATCTCCTCCCGCGCATTGCGCGGTGCGCGTCCGGTGGTGGCGGTCGCGTACTCGGGCTGGGGCAGTGCGCGTCGGTCGAGCTTGCCGTTGGGGGTCAACGGCAGCGCGTCCAGGACCACGACGGTCGACGGCACCATGTACTCCGGCAGCTGACCCGCCAACCGGGCCAACAGAGCCTCCCGATCGACGCTCCCACCACCCGTGACCACGTACGCCACCACGCGCTGATCGCCCGGAGTGTCCTCCCGCACGACCACCGCCGCCTGACGCACCCCCTCATACCCCACCAACAACGACTCGATCTCACCCGGCTCGATACGGAACCCCCGCACCTTCACCTGATCATCCGCACGCCCCACGTACTCCAACTGACCATCGCCACGCCACCGCACCACATCCCCGGTCCGATACATCCGCTCACCCACACCGAACGGAGACGCCACGAACCGCTCACCCGTCAGACCAGCCCGACCCACATACCCCCGAGCCACACCCGCACCCGACACATACAACTCACCCGGCACACCCACCGGCACCGGACGCAGAGCCGCATCCAACACGAACACCCGCGTGTTCAGAATCGGAAGACCGATCGGCACGTCCCCACCCACGGACGCACCACTCATCGAAACGCACACCGTCGACTCCGTCGGACCGTACGCGTTCACCACCCGACGCGTCGCCGACCAACGCTCCACCAACTCCGGCGCAGCGGCCTCACCCGCCAACACCACCGTCTCCAACGCCGACAGACCAGCCTCGGCTCCCACCGGCAACGCGCCCAACACCGAGGGCGGCAAGGTCACATGCGTGACCGCCTGCTCCACCAGGACCGCGGCAAGGGCTTCGCCGACCAGCCGCCCCGGCTCCGGCACGACCAGCGTGGCACCCGAGGTCAGCGCCATCAGGACTTCCGATACCGCCGCGTCGAAGCTCGGCGAGGCGAACTGCAGCACCCGGCTCCCCACACCCACACCGAAGCGCTCCACCTGAGCCGCGGCCAACCCCGCCACACCCCGATGCGACACCACCACACCCTTCGGCACACCCGTCGAACCCGACGTGTAAATCACATACGCCGGATGATCCAGCTCGACATCCACTCCCACGTCCGACCCGTCGAACCCCGACAGATCCAGCCCCATCACACCCTCGTCCACCACCAACACAGGCGCCGCATCAGCCAACATGAACGCACGCCGCTCCACCGGATACTCCGGATCCACCGGCACATACGCCCCACCCGCCTTCGACACCGCGAGCACAGCAACCACCCACTCCACCGAACGCGGCAACACCACACCCACCAACCGCTCCGGACCCACACCCCGACCCACCAACCAACGCGCCAAACGATTCGCCCGCGCATTCAACTCCCCATACGTGAGGGAATCGGCACCGCACACCACGGCAACCGCATCCGCATCACGCCGCACCTGCCCCTCGAACAACCCCGCCAATGACACCCCGGGCACCACGACACGACCACCAGAACCCACCGCCAACAACTCGGCACGCTCCACACCACCCAACAACTCCACCTCACCGATCCGCACCGACGGATCGACCACCACCTGCTCCAACAACCGCACCCAACGCTCCATGACGCGCTGGATCGTGGAACGGTCGAAGAGGTCGGTCGCGTACTCGACGTAGAAGTCGACACCGGCCGGGTTGTCGGCGCGGTCCCGGCGTTCCAGGACGTTCACCACGGCGTCGGCCGGGGAGATCCGCAGGTCCAGCCCCTCGAACTCCACCTGGAGCCCGTCCGGATCGATGGCCGCCTCAGGAGCGTTCTGCAGGGCGAGGATGACCTGGAAGAGCGGGTGGCGCGAGGTCGAACGCTGCGGGTTGAGCAGCTCCACCAGGTGCTCGAAGGGGGCCTCCTGGTTGGCGTACGCCGCCAGACTGGTCTGCCTGACCCGGCCGAGCAGTTCCTCGAAGCTCGGGTCGCCCGAGGTGTCCGTGCGCAGCACCAGCGTGTTGACGAAGAAGCCGACGAGGTCGTCGAGGGCATTGTCCATCCGACCCGCCGTGGGCGAGCCGAGCGGGATGTCCGTGCCCGCGCCGAGCCGGGTCAGCAGAGCGGCCATGGCCGCCTGGAGCACCATGAACACGGTCGCGTTCGAGCCGCGTGCCAGCGCGATCAGCTTCCGGTGGAGCTTGGTGTCCAGTTCCAGGGTGAGGTGCGCCCCGCGGTACGAGCCCACGGCGGGCCGCGGCCGGTCGGCCGGGAAGCTGACCAGTTCCGGCAGCCCCGCCAACTGCTCGCGCCAGTAGTCGATCTGGCTCTCGAAGAGCGCGCTGGGAGCCGACACGTCGCCCAGCAGTTCACGCTGCCACAGGGTGTAGTCGGCGTACTGCACCGGGAGGTCCTCCCACTGCGGCGCCTTCCCCCGGGCCCGCGCCGTATAGGCGTCGACCACGTCCCGGGTGAGCGGACCCATCGACCAGCCGTCACCGGCGATGTGGTGCATGAGCATGAGGAGAACGCATTCATCGGCGCTCACCTCGAACAACCAGGCCCGCAAAGGGATCTCGGTCGCGAGGTCGAAGCCCCGACGCGCCGCGGCGTCCAGAAGGCCCGGCAGATCAGCCTCGTCCACCACGCGGTGGTCCCAGCCGAAGTCCGCTCCGGCGGTGTCCAACACCAGCTGGAACGGCTCGCCGCCGGATTCGGGGAAGACCGTACGGAGGGACTCGTGCCGGCCGATCACGTCGCCCAGGGCCGCACGGAGCGCACCGGCGTCGACGGCGCCCTTGAGGCGCAGGGCGACCGGCATGTTGTAGGTCGCCGAGGCCCCTTCCAGCTTGTGGAGGAACCACAGGCGGCGCTGCGCGAAGGACAGCGGGAGGACGTCCGGGCGGGGCATCGGCACCAGTTCGGTGCGCGTACGGCCGCCCTCGACGAGCCGGACCGCGAGGCCCGCCACGGTGGGGGCTTCGAAGAGCGTGGCGATGGGGACTTCCACGCCCAGGACGGTGCGGATGCGGCTGACCAGGCGGGTCGCGAGCAGGGAGTGCCCGCCGAGGTCGAAGAAGCTGTCGTCGATCCCGACCCGGTCCACACCCAGGACCTCGGCGAAGAGCCCGGAGAGGATCTCCTCCTGAGGGGAGCGGGCGGTACGGCCGCCCGCGGTGGCCGCGTAGTCCGGCTTCGGCAGCGCCCGCCGGTCGAGCTTCCCGTTCGGGTTCAACGGCAGGTGATCCAGGACCATCACCGCCGACGGCACCATGTAATCCGGCAGCCCTTCGACCAACCGCGCCCGCGCGGCCTTGACCACCGCACCGATCCCACGCGCCGCAGCCGGACTGTTCACCCAGGAGCCCGATGCCGTGGACGGCGCGTACACACCGCTGAGGACCACGTCCGCCGGGGTACCGGCAGGCAGGACCACCGCGTCGAAGTACGCCACCGAGCGCGCCGACCACGTCGGCACCACCAGCAGGCCCAGGGCCGCGCCCTGCGCGATCAGGGTCTCCGGATCCACCGCCGGACCGAAGTCCTCCGCGTCGTGCCCGTCGATGACCTGCTCGGCCGCCACCTCCCCGACCAGCCGGGCGTTGGGGATACCGACCACCCGCACCGGAACACCCCCACCCGGCAGCCCGGACAGGTCCAGACCCTGCTCCCACACGATCTCCCGCACCCCGGACACATCCAGGACCTCCGCCGGAGCCTTGTGCAACACCACCTCATAGCGGTGCCGGGTCAGCTCGTTGTGGTAGCCGCCGCGCTTGAGCCGCACATCGACACCGCCGATCCGCTCATCACGCGTGGCGAGGCCCGTGAAGAACTCCGGCGCGGCCACCAGCTCCTTCTCCAGGAGCACCGCACGGTCGACGACCGCGCGGGCCACCGCGCCGCGCCCCGCATTCACCGCGGCGTGCAGAACACGCAGCGAGCCAGCGTTGCGCACGTCCCCCACGATCAGGCGGCCGCCCGGAGCCAGCAGGCCCATGGCCTGGTCGATCACCCGCGCCAAATACTCACCATCAGGGAAGTACTGCACCACGGAGTTGATCACGACCGTGTCGAAGAACCCCTCCGGCAGCCCCTCCACCACGTCAGCGGCCTGCGCCCGAAGGCGGACCCGGTCCTCGAGCCCGGCTTCCTTGACCTGCCCCTCCAAACGGCCGATCACCGCAGCCGAGAGATCGGTGCCCCAGTACTCCTCGACGCCCTCGGCCAGGTGTGCCATCAGCAGACCAGAACCCACACCGATCTCCAGCACGCGTCGCGCGCCGAAACCACGCACCCGCTCGACCGCCGCGTCCCGCCAGGCACGCATCTCGCCCAAAGCGATCGGCTCGCCCGAATACGAGCTGTCCCAACCGGAGAAGTCCTCGCC
>NZ_JBHWLC010000089.1:0-30289 GCF_042730635.1 Streptomyces sp. NPDC059917 | reverse complement strand
TTCCTTTTTTTTTTTTTCCCCCCCCCCACTGTGGGGCCCCCCCCCCCCCCCCCCCGGCCCCCCCCCCCACTTCGCGTACCGGGATCAGATGCGGACCTGGACGGCGCGCGCGAGGCGGTCGTGCAGGCCGCGGGCGTCGCGGTCCCAGATGACCGCCGGGATGACCAGGGCCAGCAGCAGGGTGCGCAGCACCACGCGGCCGAAGCCGAGGCGCCCGCCGTTCTCCGAGATCACCCGGAGGCCGAGGATCCGCTTGCCGGGGGTGAAGCCCACGGTGCCCACCGTGAGGATCGCCAGGGCCACGAAGAGCCCCAGGGTCCAGTTGCCCGTAGCGGTCGACTCGCCGTGCGTGATCAGCCCGTACGTGATGACCAGGCAGCCGGTCCAGTCGATGGCCACGGCGGCCAGCCGGCGGCCGAAGCGGGCCACGGAGCCCGGGCCCTCCTTGGGGAGGCCCAGCTGCTGGCCCGGGTAGCCGAAGTCGGCGCCCATGTCCTCGGCGGCCGCGCGGGGGCCGGACAGCCACGATCCGATTGCTTGCCTGTTGTCCACCCGACCACGGTACCCGTGGTGCTCCCGCGGCCTCCGCCGGGACCCTGGTTAACTTGTGCGAAACAAATGGGTCATGCTTGAGAAATCCCGTCTGCTTATGGTCGGGTCAGCGTGCGGCACCGCACTGACGCACCACGAGCTATGCAACCCGTCCCTCCCCCGGGGCCGGGAGTAGGAGGAGTTGGATGTTCCAGAACGCCGACGAAGTGAAGAAGTACATCGCAGACAACGACGTCAAGATGGTCGACGTCCGTTTCTGTGACCTGCCCGGCGTGATGCAGCACTTCACGATCCCCGCAGGCGTCTTCAACCCGGACGAGGAACTGGCCTTCGACGGCTCCTCGATCCGCGGCTTCCAGGCGATCCACGAGTCCGACATGGCGCTGCGCGCGGACCTGTCGACGGCTCGACTGGACCCGTTCCGTCGTGACAAGACGCTGAACATCAACTTCTTCATCCACGACCCGATCACGGGCGAGGCCTACAGCCGCGACCCGCGCAACATCGCGAAGAAGGCCGAGGCGTACCTCGCCTCCACCGGCATCGCCGACACCGCGTACTTCGGCCCCGAGGCCGAGTTCTACGTGTTCGACAGCGTGCGCTTCGCGACCAGCGCGAACGAGAGCTTCTACCACATCGACTCCGAGGCCGGCGCCTGGAACACCGGTTCGGAGGAGAACAACCGCGGCTACAAGGTCCGCTACAAGGGCGGTTACTTCCCCGTCGCCCCGGTCGACCACTTCGCCGACCTGCGCGCCGAGATCTCCCTCGAGCTGGACGCCCAGGGCCTCCAGGTCGAGCGCCAGCACCACGAGGTCGGCACCGGTGGCCAGGCCGAGATCAACTACAAGTTCAACACGCTGCTCGCCGCGGCCGACGACCTGATGCTCTTCAAGTACATCGTGAAGAACGTCGCCTGGCGCAACGGCAAGACCGCGACCTTCATGCCGAAGCCGATCTTCGGCGACAACGGCTCGGGCATGCACGTGCACCAGTCGCTGTGGGCGAACGGCGACCCGCTGTTCTACGACGAGGCCGGCTACGCGGGCCTGTCGGACACCGCCCGCTACTACATCGGCGGCATCCTCAAGCACGCGCCGTCGCTGCTGGCGTTCACCAACCCGACGGTGAACTCCTACCACCGCCTGGTGCCCGGCTTCGAGGCCCCGGTCAACATGGTCTACTCGCAGCGCAACCGCTCCGCCGCGATGCGCATCCCGATCACGGGCTCGAACCCGAAGGCCAAGCGCGTCGAGTTCCGCGCCCCGGACCCGTCGTCCAACCCGTACCTCGCCTTCTCGGCGCTGCTCCTCGCGGGCCTCGACGGCGTGAAGAACAAGATCGAGCCGATGGAGCCGATCGACAAGGACCTCTACGAGCTCTCGCCCGACGAGCACGCGAGCGTCCCGCAGGTCCCGACCTCCCTCGACGCCGTGCTGCGCGCGCTGGAGGAGGACAACGAGTACCTCCAGGCCGGCGGCGTCTTCACGTCCGACCTGATCGAGACCTGGATCGACTACAAGCGCACCCACGAGATCGCCCCGATCGCCCTGCGCCCGCACCCGCACGAGTTCGAGCTGTACTTCGACCTCTAAGCCGCGCCGTAGCACCAACGAGGGCCGCCATCCCGCACCGGGATGGCGGCCCTCGGGCGTTCCCGCACGCCGTCGCTCACCGCACCGCCGGCATGCCGCTCGTCAGGTCGTGCAGGCAGCGGAGGGCGAGGGCGGCGGGGGAGCCCGGGCCCGTGGTGGGGCCGTCCGTCGTGGACCAGACCTCCAGGGCGACGCGGATGGCGTCGGTGGCCGCCGCGGCGAGGAGGCGGACCGACAGGGCGTCCGCGTCCGGGCCGGCCAGTCGGGCGATCAGGGGGACCAGCTGTTCCTCGGACTCCTGGTTGACCCGGTACCAGACGGCCCGCAGGGCCGGGTCGCCGGCCGCCGCGCGCAGCAGGCCGCGGGTCACCTCCAGGCCCTCGCCGACGGAGAGCAGGTCGGTGAGGGAGCGGGTGACGGCGCGCTCCAGGGCTTCGGCCAGGGGGGTGCCGGGGAGCTCCTCGGCGAGCAGCGCCCGCCACTCGTCGCCCCCGCCCGCGAGCAGCGGCGCCACGGCTTCCTGTTTGTTGCGGAAGTAGCGGTAGAACGTGCGCAGTGCGACGCCCGCGCGGTGCGCGATGTCCTCGGCGGTGGTGCCGTCGGGGCCGTGTTCGGCGAAGAGCTCGCAGGCGGCGCGGGCGATGTCCAGCTGGGTGGCGGCCTTGCGCCGTTCGGTCAGGGACTGCGCTGCGGGGCCGGGCTGGGGAGAGTACGGACGGGGAGATCTCACCCCCGAAGCCTACCTCTGCCCATAGCATTGGACGGCATTCATTGACATGCTGGCAAAACGTGCCATCGAGTCGTACGCTCGGTCCCATGAACCGTTACGAAGGACGTCGCGTCCTCATCACCGGCGGTGGCTCCGGCATCGGCCAGGCCACCGTCCACCGCATCCTCTCCGAGGGCGGCCGGGTCCACACCGTGGACGTCAGCGAGGCCGGTCTGAAGGCCACCGCCGAGCGGGCGGCGGCCGACGGGCACGCCGCAGCGCTCACCACCGCGGTCCTCGACATATCCGACGAGGCCGCCGTACAGGCGGGCGTGGCCGAGGCCGTCGCGGCCCTCGGGGGCCTCGACGTACTCGTCAACGCCGCCGGGATCCTGCGCTCCGCGCACACCCACCGGACGACGCTCGACTTCTGGAACAAGGTCATCGCGGTCAACCTGACCGGCACCTTCCTGATGATCCGCGAGGCGATCCCGGCGCTGATCGAGGGCGACCAGCCGGTCGTCGTCAACTTCAGCTCCACCTCGGCGTCCTTCGCCCACCCCTACATGGCCGCCTACGCGGCGAGCAAGGGCGGCATCCAGTCGATGACCCACGCCCTCGCCGCCGAGTACAGCAAGCAGGGCGTGCGCTTCGTCGCCGTCGCCCCGGGCTCCATCGAGAGCGGGATGACCACGGGCAACGGCCCCGGCCTGCCCGAGGACACCGACTGGAGCCTGTTCACCAAGCTGGCCCCGGCCCTCGGCCAGGGCTTCGCCGGACCGCAGACCGTCGCGGGCGTCGTGGCGATGCTCGGCTCGGAGGACGGCGCCTTCATCACCGGTACGGAGATCCGCATCGACGGCGGCACGCACTACTGACGAGCGGCTCCTCAGCCGCCGAAGCGGTCCCAGAGCCGGGGGAAGTGCTCCGCCAGCCCGGCCTCGTCCTCGAGGTCGAGCACGGTGCCCTCCGGCTCTGCGGCCTGCTCGGGGACGCCCAGGTCCGGCGGCTGCGCGCCGGTCAGCTGCTCGTACGCCTCGTCGGCGGCGTAGCCCAGCTCCTCGCCGTCCCCGTCGATCTCCTCGTCGAAGTCGCCCAGCAGCTCCGCGAGGTGCTCCGGGTCGTGCACCGCGCCCTCGAAGACCTCCCGGCCCTGGCCGATCAGCCAGCAGCGGAAGAAGTCGAAGGCGTCGTCGCTCGCCCCGTTCAGCAGGACGGCGGCCGCCCCCCACAGCTCCCAGGTGTACGCGCGGTTGTACCGGGATTCGAAGTGCCGGGCGAAGTCCAGGACGGAGTCCGGGTCGAGCCGCACCAACCGTTCCACGAGCAGGTCGGCATGGTCCTCGGGGTCGCCTCCGGCGGCCGCGCGGGTGCTGTCGACGATCTCCCAGAACTCCGTCTCGTCCATCACCGCTCCAGCATCACGGCTGCGACCCCCACCCGCCACCGCGCGTACGGCGAAAGGCCGGTGTCCGCCCCCGGAAGGGGTGGACACCGGCCTTTCGGCTCAGTGCTCGGTGTTCAGTGCTCGGTGCTCGGTGGAGCGCCCGGGCTCAGAGGCCGTAGCGCTCGCGGGCTTCCTTCACGGACGAGGCCGGAACCTCGCCGCGGCGGGCCAGCTGGGCCAGCGCGGCGACCACGATCGACTGGGCGTCGACGCCGAAGTGGCGGCGCGCACCCTCACGGGTGTCGGAGAGGCCGAAGCCGTCCGTGCCCAGCGAGGTGTAGTCCTGCTCGACCCACTGGCTGATCTGGTCCGGGACCTGACGCATCCAGTCGGAGACGGCCAGGACCGGGCCCTGGGCGCCTTCCAGCGCGCGGGTGACGTACGGCGTGCGCACCTCGCCGCGCAGCAGGGCCTCGTCGCACTCCAGCGCGTCGCGGCGCAGCTCGCCCCACGAGGTGGCGGACCAGACGTCGGCGGAGACGTTCCACTCGGCGGCGAGGAGCTTCTGCGCCTCCAGGATCCAGTGGATCGCCGTGCCGGAGGCCATGAGCTGGATCTTCGGGGCGTCGGCGGCCGGGGCCGCCTCCGCCAGGTCGGCCGCGGTGTTGAAGCGGTACAGACCCTTGATGATGCCTTCCTCGACGCCCTCGGGCATCGCGGGCTGCACCTTCGGCTCGTTGTAGACCGTCAGGTAGTAGAAGACGTCTTCCGGCTTCTCGCCGTACATCCGGCGCAGGCCGTCCTTGACGATCACCGCGATCTCGAACGCGAAGGCCGGGTCGTAGTTGAGCGACGCCGGGTTCGTGGACGCGATCAGGTGCGAGTGGCCGTCCGCGTGCTGGAGGCCCTCACCGGTCAGCGTGGTGCGACCGGCGGTGGCGCCGACGATGAAGCCCTTGCCGAGCTGGTCGGCGAGCTGCCACATCTGGTCGGCGGTGCGCTGCCAGCCGAACATCGAGTAGAAGATGTAGAAGGGGATCATCGGCTCGCCGTGCGTCGCGTACGACGTGCAGGCGGCGATGAAGTCGGCCATGGCGCCGGCCTCGGTGATCCCCTCGTTGAGGATCTGGCCGTCCTTGGCTTCCTTGTAGTACATGAGCTGGTCGCGGTCGACCGGCTCGTACGTCTGGCCGAGCGGCGAGTAGATGCCGGCCGACGGGAAGAGGGACTCCATGCCGAAGGTGCGGGCCTCGTCGGGGACGATCGGCACCCAGCGCTTGCCGGTCTCCTTGTCCCGCATGAGGTCCTTGACGAGCCGGACGAAGGCCATGGTGGTGGCCATCTCCTGCTTGCCGGAGCCCTTGAGCAGCGGGGCGAAGGAACGGTCCGCCGGCGCGGGCAGGGCCACGTGCTTGACCTTGCGGGCCGGGGCCGGGCCGCCGAGCGCCGCGCGGCGCTCGTTGAGGTACTGGACCTCGGGGCTGTTCGCGCCGGGGTGGCCGTACGGGACCTGGCCGTCGGCGAAGGCGCTGTCCGGGATCGGCAGACCGAGGAGGTCGCGCATGTCCTTGAACTCGTCGACCGTCAGCTTCTTCATCTGGTGGTTCGCGTTCTTCGACTCGAACCCGGCGCCCAGCGTGTAGCCCTTGACGGTCTGCGCGAGGATGACCGTCGGAGCACCCTTGTGCTCCAGCGCGGCCTTGTACGCGGCGTAGACCTTGCGGGGCTCGTGGCCGCCGCGGGAGGTGTGGAAGCACTCGGCGATCTTCGCGTCGGAGAGCACACCGGCCAGCTGCACGAGCTCGGCGTTGGCGCCGAAGAAGTGCTGGCGGATGTAGGCCACGTCGCGGGTCGCGTACGTCTGGAACTGCGCGTCCGGTACCTCGCGCAGGCGGCGCACCAGGGCGCCGGTGGTGTCGAGCTGGAAGAGCTCGTCCCAGGCGGAGCCCCACAGGGACTTGATGACGTTCCAGCCGGCGCCGCGGAACTGGGCTTCCAGTTCCTGGACGACGCGGAAGTTCGCGCGGACCGGACCGTCGAGGCGCTGCAGGTTGCAGTTGATGACGAAGGTCAGGTTGTCGAGCTGCTCGCGGGAGGCCAGGGCCAGGGCGGCGGTCGACTCGGGCTCGTCCATCTCGCCGTCGCCGAGGAAGGCCCAGACGTGCGAGTTGGCGGTGTCCTTGATGCTCCGGTTGTGCAGGTAGCGGTTGAACCGCGCCTGGTAGATCGCCGAGAGCGGGCCGAGGCCCATGGAGACCGTCGGGAACTCCCACAGCCAGGGCAGGCGCCGCGGGTGCGGGTAGGACGGGAGGCCGTTGCCGCCCGACTCCTGCCGGAAGAGGTCGAGCTGCTGCTCGGAGATCCGGCCGTCGAGGAAGGCGCGGGCGTAGATGCCGGGGGAGGCGTGGCCCTGGATGTAGAGCTGGTCGCCCGATCCGTCGGACTCCTTGCCCCGGAAGAAGTGCTGGAAGCCGGTCTCGTAGAGCCAGGCCGCCGAGGCGAAGGTGGCGATGTGGCCGCCGACGCCGTACTTGGAGCCGCGGGTCACCATGGCGGCCGCGTTCCAGCGGTTCCAGGCGGTGATCCTGGCTTCCATCGCCTCGTCACCGGGGAACTCCGGCTCCGCGGCGGTGGGGATGGTGTTGACGTAGTCCGTCTCCAGCAGCTTCGGCAGCGCGAGGCCGGCGGCCTCGGCGTGCTGGAGCGTGCGGCGGAGCAGGTATTCGGCGCGGCGCGTACCGGCGGCCTGTGCGACGGCGTCGAGGGAGGCCGCCCATTCGGCGGTCTCCTCGGTGTCGCGGTCCGGGAGCTGGTCGAGCTCGCTCGGAAGCTTTCCTACGGGGTCGGACATCGGTGTGCGCCGCCTTCCGGACAAAGGAGAGGTGGTGGAGAAAATCCCTGACGGGCAGGACAGGGTCGTTGGACCCGGGTGGGGTCCGCGGACGACTGTAAATCGCTGATCGATGATCGATCAAACGAAAGTGGCGAAAAAATGGCCATGTGACAAAAGTCGGCACCGGGTGCCATGAATCAAGGCACCCGGTGCCGGGCAAATCAGGTCAATTCAGGCGCGCGGAGCGCACCCCAGGACGTGCCGCTTCACCAGCAGACCGATCTCGGGGTCGCGGTTGCGGAAGGCCTCGACGAGCGAGGCGTGCTCCTCGGCGTACGACTTCTGCACGGTTCCCAGCCAACGGATCGACAGGGCCGTGAACACCTCGATGCCCAGGCTCTCCCAGGTGTGCAGCAGCACGCTGTTCCCGGCGGCCCGCACCAGCTCCCGGTGGAAGCCCACCGTGTGCCGCACCTGCGCCGTGCCGTCCTCGCTGCGGTCGGCCTCCCACAGGGCCGCCACGTGCGGCTCCAGGGCCGTGCAGTCGGCCGCCAGGCGGGGCGCCGCCAGCTCGGCGGCGATCTGCTCCAGGCCCGCGCGGACCGGGTAGATCTCCTCCAGGTCGGCCGCGGAGAGGTTGCGCACCCGCACGCCCTTGTTCGGCGCCGACTCGATCAGCCGCAAGGTCTCCAGCTCGCGCAGGGCCTCGCGCACCGGCGTCTGGCTGACCTCCAGCTCGACGGCGATCCGGCGCTCCACGATCCGCTCGCCGGGCTTCCAGCGCCCGCTGACGATCCCCTCCACGATGTGCTCGCGGATCTGCTCGCGCAGCGAGTGCACCACGGGTGGCGTGATCATCGGGTCTTCATCTCCTGATCGGTGTGCAGGGCCGGGCGGACCGGACACGGGCCGCCCGAGGGGGGAGCCGCCCGATGCCCTAGAGAATACGGCGGCGCCCCCGCCCGGAAGTATTCCGGACGGGGGCGCCGACGGTGAGGCTCGTTACAGCAGCGGTGTCGCTAGAGGCCGAGCTCGACCTCGAACTCGCCGGCCTCCAGGATCGCCTTCACGGCCGAGAGGTACCGGGCCGCGTCCGCGCCGTCCACCAGGCGGTGGTCGTAGGACAGGGTCAGGTACGTCATGTCGCGGATGCCGATGTTCGTGCCCTCGGCGGTCTCGATGACCACCGGGCGCTTGACCGTGGCACCGATGCCCAGGATGGCGACCTGGTTCGGCGGCACGATGACGGTGTCGAACAGCGCACCGCGCGAGCCGGTGTTGCTGATGGTGAAGGTCGCGCCCGACAGCTCGTCCGGCGTGATCTTGTTGCCGCGGACCTTGGCGGCCAGCGAGGCGGTCGCCTTGGAGATGCCCGCCAGGTTGAGGTCACCGGCACCCTTGATGACCGGGGTCATCAGGCCCTTCTCGGAGTCCACGGCGATGCCGATGTTCTCCGAGTCGAAGTAGGTGATCGTGCCCTCGTCCTCGTTGATCCGGGCGTTGACGACCGCGTGGGCCTTCAGCGCCTGGGCCGCGGCCTTGACGAAGAACGGCATCGGCGAGAGCTTGACGCCCTCACGGGCCAGGAACGAGTCCTTGGCCTGGCCGCGCAGCTTCATGATCTTGGTGATGTCCACCTCGACCACGGAGCTGAGCTGCGCCTGCGAGTGCAGCGCCTTCATCATGTTGTCGCCGATGACCTTGCGCATGCGGGTCATCTTGACCGTCTGACCGCGCAGCTCCGAGACGGCGGCCGCGGGAGCGGCGGCCTTCGGGGCGGCAGCGGCGGCCGGAGCCGGAGCGGCGGCAGCGGCCTTGGCGGCCTCGGCGGCGGCCAGGACGTCCTGCTTGCGGATGCGGCCACCGACACCGGTGCCCGTCACCGCGGACAGGTTGACGCCGGACTCCGAGGCGAGCTTGCGCACCAGCGGGGTCACGTACGCGCCCTCGTCACCGGCGGAGACCGGCGCGGCGGGAGCGACGGGCGCCGGAGCGGCGACCGGGGCCGGAGCGGCGACCGGAGCCGCAGCCGCGACCGGGGCGGCCACGGGGGCCGGAGCGGCCGGGGCGACCGGAGCCGGAGCGGCGACGGGTGCCGGGGCGGCGACTGGGGCGGGAGCCGCGACCGGGGCCGGAGCCGCGGCCGGAGCCGGGGCGGCGGCGGCCGGGGCGGCCGCGGGAGCCGCGCCCGCCACGCCGATGACGGCCAGGCGAGCGCCGACCTCGGCGTTCTCGTCCTCGGCGACCAGGATCTCCAGCAGGGTGCCCGCGACGGGCGCCGGGATCTCGGTGTCGACCTTGTCGGTGGAGACCTCCAGCAGCGGCTCGTCGGCCTCGACCGACTCGCCGACCTGCTTCAGCCAACGGGTGACGGTGCCCTCGGTGACGGACTCGCCCAGGGCGGGGAGCACGACATCGGTGCCGGACGCGGCGGGCGCGGCGGCGGGGGCGGGGGTCTCGGCCACGGGGGCCGGAGCCGCCGGGGCCTCGGCGACCGGAGCCGGGGCCGCGGGGGCCTCGGCGGCGGCCGGCTCGGCGGCGGGGGCCGCGGCCGGAGCCGGGGCACCGCTGCCGTCGTCGATGACGGCCAGCTCGGCGCCGACCTCGACGGTCTCGTCCTCGGCCACCTTGATGGAGGCCAGGATACCGGAGACGGGGGAGGGGATCTCGGTGTCGACCTTGTCGGTCGAGACCTCGAGCAACGGCTCGTCGGCCTCGACGCGCTCGCCCTCGGCCTTCAGCCAGCGGGTGACGGTGCCCTCGGTGACGCTCTCACCGAGCGCCGGAAGGGTTACGGAAACCGACATGGTTTCAGTTGCTCCTAACGAAAGTGCGGAAGTGGTCGTCGCGCCCGTGACTGTGGATTAGTCGTGGGAGTGAAGCGGCTTGCCGGCCAGGGCCAGGTGGGCCTCGCCGAGCGCTTCATTCTGGGTCGGGTGCGCGTGGATGAGCTGCGCGACCTCGGCCGGCAGAGCCTCCCAGTTGTAGATCAGCTGGGCCTCGCCGACCTGCTCGCCCATCCGGTCGCCGACCATGTGGACGCCGACCACGGCACCGTCCTTGA
Organism: Streptomyces sp. NPDC059917; assembly: GCF_042730635.1. NCBI lineage: Bacteria > Bacillati > Actinomycetota > Actinomycetes > Kitasatosporales > Streptomycetaceae > Streptomyces > Streptomyces sp. NPDC059917. The sequence continues at coordinate 20,149 of NZ_JBHWLC010000089.1, read as the reverse complement.
CCTGGACGAGCTTGATCTCGCCCGCGGTCTTCAGGATCTTGCTCTTGCCGTTGCCCGCCAGGTTGTACTTGAGGGCCACGACCTTGTCCGCGCCGTAGATCTCCTTGGCCTTGGCCTCGGTGATGCCGACGGACGCGACCTCGGGGTGGCAGTACGTGACGCGCGGGACGCCGTCGTAGTCGATCGGGACGGTCTTGAGACCGGCCAGACGCTCCGCCACCAGGATGCCCTCGGCGAAGCCGACGTGCGCGAGCTGGAGGGTCGGGACGAGGTCACCGACGGCCGAGATGGTCGGCACGTTGGTCTGCATGTACTCGTCGACCAGGACGTAGCCGCGGTCCATCGCGACGCCCTGCTCCTCGTAGCCCAGACCCTGCGAGACCGGGCCGCGGCCGATGGCGACCAGCAGCACCTCGGCGTCGAAGGTCTTGCCGTCGGCCAGCGTGACGCGCACGCCGGTCTCGGTGTACTCGGCCTTCTGGAAGAAGGTGCCGAGGTTGAACTTGATGCCGCGCTTGCGGAACGCGCGCTCCAGGATCTTCGAGCTGTTCTCGTCCTCGACCGGGACGAGGTGCTTGAGGCCCTCGACGACGGTGACGTCGGTGCCGAAGGACTTCCACGCCGAGGCGAACTCGACGCCGATGACGCCGCCGCCCAGGATGATCGCGGACTCGGGCACGCGGTCCAGGACCAGCGCGTGGTCCGAGGAGATGATGCGGTTGCCGTCGATCTCCAGGCCCGGCAGCGACTTCGGCACGGAGCCGGTCGCCAGCAGGACGTGGCGGCCCTGGACGCGCTGGCCGTTCACGTCGACGGAAGTCGGGGAGGAGAGGCGGCCCTCTCCCTCGATGTAGGTCACCTTGCGCGAGGCGACCAGGCCCTGCAGACCCTTGTACAGGCCCGAGATGACCTCGTCCTTGTACTTGTGGACACCGGCGATGTCGATGCCCTCGAAGGTGGCCTTGACACCGAACTGGCCCGCTTCGCGAGCCTGGTCAGCGACCTCGCCCGCGTGCAGCAGGGCCTTCGTGGGGATACATCCGTTGTGCAGGCAGGTGCCACCGAGCTTGTTCTTCTCGATCAGGGCAACGTCGAGACCCAGCTGGGAGGCCCGCAGCGCCGCGGCGTAACCGCCACTGCCACCGCCGAGGATCACTAGGTCGAAAACGGTGCTGGCGTCGTTCGCCACGTCACGTCCTCCATGCATGTGCGCCGGGCGCCGGTCCTCTGGGACCGGGCGGCGGCTGGTAATCGGCCGCTTTTCTTCGGCCCTGTGGTGGGGGCCCTGTCCTGCCGAGAACCCATCTTCGCATTTGTCGGGGGAACACGGGACGCCGGGCCCGGGGTGGGACGGGGCGTTCTGCCCGAACCGACGGTTACCGAGGCGTAGAAACCTACGGAGCGCAGCGGATTTTCGTCGAGAGTGAACAGGGCGGAAGTGAACGCCGGGCGAAGAGCGCCCCCGGGACCTTCGATCAGGTCCCGGGGGCGCGTCCTCACCGTCCGTTCACCAGGGGTGAGCGGTGCGTCAGCCCAGGTCGCCCGTGGCCGTGCGCTCGGCCAGCCGCACCAGGGTGCGCACGGCGGAGCCGGTGCCGCCCTTGGGGGTGTAGCCGTAGGGGGCGCCCTCGTGGAAGGCGGGACCCGCGATGTCCAGGTGCGCCCAGGTGATGCCCTCGCCCACGAACTCCTGGAGGAAGAGGCCGGCCACCAGGCCGCCGCCCATGCGCTCGCCCATGTTGGCGATGTCGGCGGTGGGGGAGTCCATGCCCTTGCGCAGGTCGGCGGGGAGCGGCATCGGCCAGGAGGCCTCGCCGACCTCCTCGGCGATCTCGTGGATCGAGGTGCGGAAGGCGTCGTCGTTGGCCATGATGCCGAAGGTCCGGTTGCCCAGGGCCAGCACCATCGCGCCGGTCAGGGTCGCGACGTCGACGATCGCGTCCGGGTTCTCCTCGGACGCCTTGGTCAGCGCGTCGCCCAGGACCAGGCGGCCCTCGGCGTCCGTGTTGAGGACCTCGACGGTCTTGCCGCTGTACATGCGCAGCACGTCACCGGGGCGGGTGGCGGAGCCGGAGGGCATGTTCTCGGCGAGCGCGAGCCAACCGGTGACGTTGACCTGGAGGCCCAGCTTGGCGGCCGCGACGACGGCGGCGAACACGGCGGCGGCGCCGGACATGTCGCACTTCATCGTCTCGTTGTGGCCGGCCGGCTTGAGCGAGATGCCGCCCGAGTCGTAGGTGATGCCCTTGCCGACGAAGGCGAGGGTCTTCTCCGCCTTGGCGTGGGTGTAGGAGAGCTTCACCAGGCGCGGCGGGTTCTCGGAGCCCTTGCCGACGCCCATGATGCCGCCGTAGCCGCCCTTGAGGAGCGCCTTCTCGTCCAGCACCTGGACCTTGATGCCGTTCTCCTTCGCGGTCGCGGAGGCGACCGCGGCGAAGGCCTCGGGGGTGAGGTCGTTCGGCGGGGTGTTGATCAGGTCACGGGCGATGTTGACCTCGGCGGCCACGACCACGGCGCGCTCGGCCGCGGCCTTGTGCTCCTTGTCGCGGGGCTTGGCGCCGAGCAGCGCCACCTCGGCGAGGGGCTGCTTGGGACCGGAGTTCTTCGCGCCCTTCTTCTCGCCGCCCTGGTAGGCGGTGAAGGCGTACGCGCCGAGCAGCGCGCCCTCGGCGACCGCGGTCACGGCGGAGGCGTCGTCCAGCGGCAGCGCGAAGGCGGCCTTCTTGGTGCCGTGCAGCGCGCGTGCGGCGGCGCCGGAAGCGCGGCGCAGCGCCTCCTCGTCGTAGGACTCGTCCGTGTCCGGGACCGAGCCGAGCCCGACCGCCAGCACGACCGGGACCTTCAGGCCGGCCGGGGCGGGCAGCTTGGTGATCTCGCCTTCGGCGCCGGAGGCACCGAGGGCTTCGAGCACGGTGCCCAGCTTTCCGTCGAACGCCTTGTCCACGGCCTCGGCGCCGGCGGCGACTACGGGGCCCTTGGGGCCCTTCGCCACGCCGACCACGAGGGCGTCGGCGCGCAGCGTCGCCGCGCCGGCAGTGCTGAGAGTCAGAGCAGTCACGGTGGTGAAGTCTCGCTTCCGTCTATGTGGTGTGGGGCTGCGGTCGGGTCGGGGTCGCCGGCCGTTCCGGCAGCGATCGTATTCCGGCTCGGCGGCCGCCAGAAATGAGCCTACGCGTACGCACTCGTCCGTACGTCACTCGAAGGTTTGGCAAGTTGTTCGATCAAGACGCTGGACGGTTCACCCATCTGTGGCCTGTGTTACAGGTTTGCCGATTAGACCTGACGAGGTCCGAGAGACTCGAGCCACTCTCGCAAGGGGACGCGGGGTCCCTTTGCATGATTTCCACAGAGCCTCCTCGATTCGGCCGTCCGCCATGGTCGTGGTCGTGGGGAGCCTGCGGGGGGAAAGGCCGAAATGGTCAACAAGAACCGGATGAACAGGGTCGCCGCCGCCATGGCCGCGACGGCCCTGATGTCCGTCGCAGTACCCGCCGCGACCGCCCAGGCGGCCACGGCACCACGGATCGACCTGAAGGTGCTGGTCGTCGACGACGGCGGCAGCTCCGTGCAGGCGATCACCGCGGAACTCACCAGCACCGGGGTTCCGTTCACCCGCATCGACCTGGGCAGCAGCAGCCGCCCGGTGATCAACGCGGCGTACCTCGCCGACACGGTCGACGGCCGCCCGCGCGCCAAGTTCCAGGGGGTGGTGCTGCCGAACGAGAACCCGTTCGGAGCGGGCTCGGCCGAGATGACCGCGCTCAGCGCCTACGAGACGACGTACGGCATCCGCCAGGTGGACGCCTACACCTGGGCGCACCCGGAGGTCGGCCTGGAGTACACCGACAACGGCGGTTACGGCGGGACGCTCGACGGCACCCAGGCGGCCGTCACGACGGCGGGCAAGGCCGGTCCCTTCGGGTACCTGGGGGGCCAGGTCGCCTTCGAGGACAACTCGCCGCTGATCCCCGAGAGCTACGGCTTCATGGCCAGGCCGCGGGCCGGCTACACCAGCTACCTCGACGCCCCGGTCGGCTCCGGACGGGCCTCGCTCCTCGGCGAGTACGCCCACGACGGGCGCAAGGAACTGGTGGTCACCTTCGGGTACAACCAGTACCAGCAGCAGTTCAGGCTGCTGGCCCGGGGCATCGTCGAGTGGCTCACCCAGGGCGTCCACCTCGGCCGGAGCCGGAGCTACTTCGCGGTCCACGTCGACGACGTGCTGGCACCGGACGCGCGCTGGAGCAAGGACCTCAACTGCACGCCGGGCGACTACGCCTGTGCGGGCGGCGCGGGCCAGGAGAGCGACATCCGGATGACCGCCGCCGACGCGCAGTACCTCGCGCAGTGGCAGACGGGCAAGGACTTCAAGCTCGACATGGTCTTCAACGCCGGCGCGGGCGAGGAGTGGAAGAGCGAGCACGCGGGCGCCGACCCGCTCGCCGCCCAGCTGATCGCGGACAAGGCGAAGTACCGCTGGGTGAACCACACCTACACGCACCTGTTCCTCGGGTGCCTGCAGAACGTCGACACCAACCCCTGGACCTGCAAGACCAACGCGCAGGGCGCGATCCAGTGGACCACCCGGGCCGACATCTCCAAGCAGATCAGCGACAACAACAACTGGGCCGCGTCCAAGGGCATCACCACCGACCGCTCCGAGCTGGTCACCGGTGAGCACTCGGGCCTCAAGGTGGCGCCCCAGCAGCCCGTGGACAACCCCAACCTGGCCGGGGCGCTCGCCGACAACGGCGTGAAGTGGACCGCGAGCGACAACTCCCGCGAGCCGGAGATGCGGGCCGTCGGCGCCGCCCAGACCGTCCCCCGGTACCCGATGAACGTGTACTACAACACGGGCACCAACGCGGAGATGGCCGACGAGTACAACTGGATCTACACCAGCCGCGCCGACGGCGGCAGCGGCCTGTGCGAGGACAACCCGGCGACCTCGACCTGCCTGCCGGCCCCCCTCGACGCGAACACCGGCTTCCTGAACTACATCGTCCCCCAGGAGGCCCGGACCGCCCTGCGGCACGTGCTCTCCAACGACCCCCGGCCGCACTACGTCCACCAGGCCAACCTCGCCGAGGACCGCACCCTCTACCCGGTGCTCAACCAGGTCCTCGACACCTACCGGACCCTGTACGCGCCCAGCACCCCGATCGTGAACCAGAGCCAGAAGGACTCCGGCGTCGAGCTGAGCCGCCGGACCGCCTGGGCCAAGGCGATCGCCGCGGGCCAGGTCACCGCGTACCGCATCGGCACCGACGTCACGGTCAAGGCCCCCAGCGGCGTCGTCGCGCCGGTCACCGTCCCCGAGGGCACGAAGAAGCAGCTGCTGCTCGGCACCTCCGTCTTCGGCACCGCCTACGCGGGCAACCGGTCCGACTGGACCGCGCCGGAGGCCCTCCAGTCCGCGGTGACGCTCAAGCTGCCCAGCTGAACCGTTCCGGCCGACCGCACCGCCGCGACCGACGGAACCGGCGCACCCGGCCGAACCGGCGCACTCAGCCGAACCGGCGCACCCGGCCGACCTGCCACGGCTGAACGGCGCCCGCACGACCCGCAGCACGCGATCAGCACACGACACGCACGCCGCACCACAGCGCCGGCGCTCCGCGAACCCACGGGCGCCGGCCCCTTTTCCGTCCTGGGGGGACACACCGCATGAGTCATGGGCGTCACGTCACCATGCTCACCGAAGGCACCTATCCACACGTCCACGGAGGCGTCAGCACCTGGTGCGACCAGCTCGTCCGGGGGATGCCGGAGGTGGACTTCAACGTCATAGCCCTCACCGGCTCCGGTCGCGAGCCGGTCACCTGGGAACTGCCGCGCAACGTCTACCGGCACACCATCGTGCCGCTGTGGGGCCAGGCCCCCGTCCGCGGCCGCCGCTGGGTCCCGCGGGGCAAGGCCCACCGCCGCTTCACCGAGACCTACGAACAGTTCCTGCTCTCCCTGCTCGACCCCGGCCCCGGCCCCGACAACGCCGCCTTCTCCGCCGCCCTGCGCGAACTCGCCGTGCACGCCCGGGCCGGTCGGCTCACCACCGCCCTGCGCTCCGAATCCGTCCTGCGCACCCTCATGGCCGTGTGGACCCGCCCGGAGCTGCCCACCGCGGGCGCCGCCCCCACCATCCACGACGCGCTCACCGCGACCGACCTGCTGGAACACGCGCTGCGCCCGCTCGCCGTCCGGATCCCGCCCGACAGCGTCGCGCACGCCGTCAGCAGCGGCCTCGCCACCCTCCCGGCGCTCGCCGCCAAACGCCTGGACGGGGTTCCGTTCCTGCTCACCGAGCACGGCATCTACCTGCGCGAGCGCTACCTCGGCTACCGCACCGCCGCCCAGCGCTGGCCCGTCAAGGCCCTGCTGCTGGCCTTCTACCGCGAGCTGAACGGCGAGGGGTACCGCCAGGCCGACCTGATCACCCCGTGCAACCAGTACAACCGGCGCTGGGAGGAGCGCGGCGGGGCGCCCTCCGAGAAGATCCGCACGGTCTACAACGGCGTCGACCCGCACGCCTTCCCCGACGCCGGACCCGAGCCCGCGGTCCCCACCCTCAGCTGGTGCGGGCGCATCGACCCGATCAAGGACCTCGAAACCCTCATCCGTGCCTACGCGTTCATGCGCGCGGAGCTCCCCGCCCTGCGGCTGCGGCTCTTCGGGCCCGTCCCCGCGGGCTGCGAGGACTACCGGACGAGCCTGGAGAAGCTCGCGGCCGAACTCGGGGTCACCGACGGGATCTCCTACGAGGGCCGCATCGACGACGTCGCCCGGGCGTACGCGGCGGGCAGCATCGTGATGCTCTCCAGCATCAGCGAGGGCTTCCCCTTCAGCATCATCGAGGCCATGTCCTGCGGGCGCACCACCGTCTCCACCGACGTCGGCGGGGTCCGCGAGGCCGTCGGCGACACCGGTCTCGTCGTACCGCCCCGCGAACCGGAGCTGATGGCCAAGGCCACCCTCGCGCTGCTGCGCGACGACGCCCGCCGCGCGGAGCTCGGCCGCCGGTCGCGCAGGCGGGTCGTGGAGAAGTTCACCCTCCACCGCTCCGTCGACGGCTTCCGGCACATCTACCGGGAGCTCGCCGGCCAGCCCGTGCTGCCCGTCCACGCCGGGGACGACTGGACCCAGCGGCTCGCCGATCCCTGGTACCGCGAACTGGCGGCCGACGGGAGCCTGTGGTGAGCGGCTCCCTCTGGCTCAAGACGCCCGGCGGCGACACCCTGCCCGCGATCCCCCGTCCCCGGCGCGCCGGGGCGGGGGCGCCCGCCGGCGACCCGATGGAGGAACTCGCCGAGCGGCTCGCCCCCTTCATCGCGGCCGCCGTGCACCCCGACGAGATCGCCGCCGTCCTGGAATCCGACGGCATGACCGACGAGCACATCCGGCTCGCCTACGGCCGCCAGGACTCCTTCGGCCTCGCCGAGGAGCTGTACGCCCGGGTGCCCCGCTCCTTCCCCGAACCGGCCGAGACCCCCGACCCCTGGAAGGTCTCCCTCACCGCCTGCCTGCTGCGCGGGCTGATCTTCGCCCTGCCCGGGCTCGCCTACGTCCTGGGCGCGCCCCTGCTGGAGGGGCCGCCCGACCGGCTCGGGCTGCCCGCCGGGACGCTGACCCTGCTGGCCGGGGCCCTGATCGGCTGGGTCTGGGACCAGACGCTGTCCCACCGCGCCTACTCCTGGCTGGGCCTGGGCGACCGGGCCGCCGCCGGGCGGACCCTGCTCGTCGGCGCCCCGGCGGGCGCCCTGCTGGGCAGCGCGGCCGCCCTGGCGGTGCCCGGCGGCCCCGCCTTCTCCTACGCCTTCGCCGCCGGGCAGGCCGTCTACGTCGGGGCCGCGACGGTCCTGCTCGTGCTCGGCCGGGAACGGCTGCTGCTGTGCGCGCTGGCGCCGATGGCGGCGGGCGCGGTGGTGTCGCTGGTCGTGGGGCTGGCGACCCCGCTGCGGGTGGCCCTGCTGCTGCTGTCGCTGCTCGAGGCCTGCGCCCTGGCGCTGCGCGAGCTCCCCCTGGTCGAGGGGGTGCGCACGGCGGCCCGCCGGGTCCGCGACCGGCTCCGGCGGGGGCCCGGCGAGGGGACGGTCCGCTGGCGGATGCTGCGGGGCGCCGAGGAGGAGTTCGCACCGCGCGGCCCCCGGCTCGGGGACTCGGTGCCCTTCGGGGTCTTCGGCCTGGGCACCGGCCTGCTCGTGCTCTACGCCGCCCTCGGCGAGGTGCTCGCGGGCGGCCCCGCCGAGGCGGTCGCGGCCCCCTCGGCGGTGGCCCTCACGCTCAGCATGGGCCCCGCCGAATGGCTCCTGCACCGCTTCCGCAGCGGCTCCCTCGCGGGGCTGCGGGCCGCCCGCTCGCCCCGGGCGTTCTGGGGGCGGATGGTGCTGACCCTGGCCGAGTGCCTGGCCGCGTACCTGACGGTGCTCCTCGTCCTGGGCATCGCCGGAACCCTGCTGTGGACCGGGGCGCCCGGGCTCACCGGGGTCCGGGTGGCGACCTTGCTGCTGCTGGGCACCGTGATGTGGACCGGGCTGCTGCTCCAGTCCTTCGGCGCGGTGCGCGCCGCCGCCGGGGTGTGCGCGGGGGCGGCCGGGGCGCAGAGCCTGGCCCTGCTGACCGGCTTCGGCCAGCCCCGGCTGGTCCAGCTGGTGGTGGCGGGGGCGGCGGCAGCGGCGCTGGCCGGGCTGGTCTGCGTACTCCTCGGCCGTGCCACGGCGCACCGCTGACCCGATCAGAGGGAAGTGAAGGAAGACATGTTGCTGGTGCCCCTGTACGAGCACCCCGCCGACCGGCCCGAGGCCTGGGAGGCCCTGATCCGCTCCGCGGGTCGGCTGCACTCGGTGGTGCTCAACCCCGACAGCGGTCCGGGCGCCGCTCCCGACGAGCGGTTCGCCGCGGTCGCGGAGCGGCTGCGCGCGGCCGGCGTGCCCGTCCTGGGCTACGCCGACACCGACTACGGGCGGCGCCCGCACGCGGCCGTCGTCCAGGACCTGTTGCGCCACCGCGAGTGGTACGGCACGGACGGGGCCTTCCTCGACCAGGTGTCCGCCGAGGGGGAGCGGCTGGGCCACTACCGGCGGCTCGCCGTCGCCTCCCGGGCCGCCGGGGCCCGTACGCTCGTACTCAACCACGGGGTGCACCCGCACCCCGGGTACGCCGAACTCGCCGATCTGCTGGTCACCTTCGAGGGCCCGTGGGACGCCTACCGGGACGCGGCCGCGGTGCCGCCGTGGACCGCCGACCATCCCGCCCAGCGGTTCTGCCACCTGGTGTACGCGGTCCCGCCGGGCGCTCCCGCGGCCGAACTGGCCGCGCAGCGCGGGGCGGCGGTGCACTGCGCGGTCCCGGGCACCGGGGCGCACCCGTGGGGGACCCTGCCGTACGCACTGGAGGCCGCAGGATGAGGAGACCGCTCGCCGCGGGAACGGGGGGCCGGCGGCTGCTCTGGCTGCTGCCGCTGCTGCTCCTCGCGGCCTGCACGGCGGGCCCGGACGACGGCGGGGACGGCGGGGACGGCCCCGGCCCGGGCCCGGCGCCCAGCCGGGCGCCGGGGGAGCGCTGGCAGCCCAAGCCGGGCCTCGGCTGGCAGTGGCAGCTCACCGGGAAGCTGGACACCTCGGTGGACGCGCCGGTCTACGACGTGGACGGGTTCACCACCACCAAGGAGCAGGTCGCGGGGCTGAAGAAGGACGGCCGGGAGGTGATCTGCTACCTGTCGACCGGCGCGTGGGAGGACTTCCGGCCGGACGCGGCGGGCTTCCCCGCGGACATGCTCGGCAAGGGCAACGGCTGGGAAGGGGAGCGCTGGCTGGACGTGCGGCGGCTGACGGAGCTGGAACCGCTGATCGCCAAGCGCTTCGACATGTGCCGGGACAAGGGCTTCGACGCGGTGGAACCGGACAACATGGACGGCTACCGCAACGCGTCCGGCTTCCCGCTGACCGCCGAGGACCAGCTGCGCTACAACCGGCTCATCGCGAAGCTGGCGCACGACCGGGGGCTCGCGGTCGGCCTCAAGAACGACCTGGACCAGATCCCGCAGCTGGTCGGCGACTTCGACTTCGCGGTCAACGAGCAGTGCGCGCAGTACGGGGAGTGCGAGCGGCTGAGCCCCTTCGTGGCGGCGGGCAAGGCGGTCTTCCACGTGGAGTACGAGCTGGCGCTCGGCCGGTTCTGCGCGCGCTCCAAGGAACTGGGGATCAGCTCCTTGCAGAAGAAGTACGACCTGGACGCCTGGCGGAAGGCCTGCTGAGCCGGGCCGGGGCCCCGCTCACACCGGCAGGATGACGTGCACCCGGTAGCCGCCCCCGTAGCGGGGCCCGGCGAAGCAGGAGCCGCCCAGGGCGCCCGCCCGCTCGCGCATGCCGAGCAGCCCGTGGCCGCCGCCCGGGTCCACCGGCGGCGGCGAGGGGTCCGCGCCGCTGCCGCCGTCGTCGAGCACGGTGACCTCGGCCGAGCCCCCGACCCGGACCACGCTGACCTCGGCGCGGGCGCCCGGACCGGCGTGCTTGCGCACGTTCGTCAGCGCCTCCTGGATCACCCGGTACGCCACCAGGTCCACGGCGGCGGGCAGCGCGGGCTCGGGGTCCGGACCCAGCTGGACGATCACGTCCACCGGCAGCCCGGCATGGCGGAAGGTGTCCACCAGCGCGTCCAGCACGGCGAGCCCCGGCGCGGGCTCCGTCGGGGCCTCCGGGTCGCCGGACTGGCGCAGCAGGCCCACGGTGGCCCGCAGTTCGTTCAGCGCGGAGCGGCTGGCCTCGCGGACGTGCGCGAGGGCCTCCTTGGCCTGGTCCGGCCGCTTGTCCATGACGTGCGCGGCCACCCCCGCCTGCACGTTGACGAGCGCGATGTGGTGCGCCACCACGTCGTGCAGGTCGCGGGCGATGCGCAGCCGCTCCTCGGCGACCCGGCGCCGGGCCTCCTCCTCGCGGGTGCGCTCCGCGCGCTCGGCCCGCTCGCGGATCGCGTCGATGAAGGCGCGCCGGCTGCGGACGGCGTCCCCGGCCGCCGCGGCCATCCCGGTCCAGGCGAACACCCCGAGGTTCTCCTGCGCGTACCAGGGCAGCGGCCCGGCGAGCATCGCCACGCCCGTCAGCGCGGCCATCGTGAGCAGGCCGACGCGCCAGGTCGTGGGCCGGTCGGTGCGGGAGGCCAGCGTGTACAGGGCGACCACCGCGCCCATCGCGACGGGCGCCCGGGGCTCCCCGGTGACCAGCTCGGTCAGGGTGAGCGCACTGGTCGCGGCCAGTACGGCGCGCGGGTGGCGGCGGCGCAGCACCAGGGCCGCCGCCGCCAGGATCATCAGGATCAGCGACAGCAGGTGGGGGACGCGGGTGCCGAAGGTGGGCTGCCCGTGCGGTCCGTGCGGGTCGGCGAAGGATCCGAGGAGCATCGTGGCGAACGCCCCGAGGGCGACCAGGGCATCGGTGGCGAGCGGGTGCGCGCGCATCCACTGCCGGGTGCCGGCCACGGACGGCCCGAAGGGTGTGGTCACGGGAACCTACGGTACGGCCTGCGGCCCGCCCGAAGAGGAACGGGCGGGCGGCGCCCCGGGCGGCGGGGGCCTACGGCCCGGAGGGACGTTTCGCCGGTCCGGGCCCCACTTCGCGCGGACCGCGCACACCACCATCACGGCGGTGATGGCCGCCAGGTGTTCCTTGCCCGCCAGGTTGTTCTTCACGATCACCTCGATGATCATGACGGCGATCACCAGCCCCCCGGTGACGTACGCCCGGTAGCGCCAGCACACGAACACCGCCAGCCCCACCACCGCCGCCGACGGCCCGGTGTCGTTCACCACCCGGTCCGTCAGCGGCAGCCCGAAGGGGTGCTCGGGGCTCAGCGACAGCCCGATCCGCGCGTACGTCGTACCGGCCAGCGTGGCCACGTACCCGATCAGCAGCGTCCGCCACCAGCCGATGCAGATCTCCGCGATCCCGAACACCAGCAGCATCTGGAGCAGCGCGCCCCACACCGGCAGGTCCAGGGCGGGCACGAACAGCGACAGCGGGGTCCGGATCAGGGCCAGCCACAGAGGGTCGGCGGCCTTCACCGACCCGAGGTTCTGCACCGGCTGGAAGCCCCACGACTGGTTCTGCACGATCTGGAAGATCGAGGTCAGAGCGACCGCGCCGAGCGACATCGGGACCGCCCGCCACCCCTTGGCGACGAGCGTGTCCCGCACGGTCCAGTACAGGGGCCCCCACTCACGGCGGGCGAACCGCCTCAGGGAGGCGGTGGTCGGCAGGGTCAACGGCGCGTCTCCAGGTGTCTGCGGTGCAGCCACTTCGGCAGGCCGGGAGCCTCCAGGAAGCCCTCGGCCCGGCCCGCGGCGATACCGATCCGCAGCAGGTCCGAACTCTTCTCGAAGAGCATGAACCGCGGTTCCCAGATCGGCCGGTATTTGGCGTTGGCCCGGTAGAGGGACTCGATCTGCCACCACCGCGAGAAGAAGCTGAGCAGCGAGCGCCACATCCGCAGCACCGGCCCCGCGCCGAGCTTGGAGCCGCGCTCGAAGACGGAACGGAACATCGCGAAGTTCAGCGAGACCTGGGTGACCCCGATCTCCTTGGAACGCTCCAGGAGTTCGATGACCATGAACTCCATCAGGCCGTTCTCGGAATCCCGGTCACGGCGCATCAGGTCGAGCGAGAGGCCCTTGGGCCCCCACGGTACGAACGACAGCACGGCCCGCAGGTCGCCCTTGCCGTCGGTGCACTCCAGCATCACGCACTGGCCGTCCGCCGGATCACCCAACCGGCCCAGCGCCATCGAGAAGCCGCGCTCGGTCGCACCGTCGCGCCAGTCGTCGGCCCGCCGCAGCAGGACGTCCATCTCGTCGTTCGGAATGTCCGCGTGCCGCCGGATCCGGACCTCGTACCCGGCCCGCTTGACCCGGTTGTAGGCCTGCCGGACGGTCCGCATCGCGCGGCCCTCCAGCGTGAACTCGTCGGTCTCCACGATCGCCTCGTCGCCCAGCTCCAGGGCGTCCAGACCGTGCCGGGCGTAGATCGTGCCCGCTTCCTCGCTCGCGCCCATCACCGCGGGCACCCAGCCGTGCTCCCGGGCCTCCGCCAGCCACGGCTCGATCGCCCCGGGCCACGCCTCGGGGTCGCCGATCGGGTCGCCGGAAGCCAGCGAGACACCGCCGACCACCCGGTAGGTCACCGCGGCCTTGCCGGTGGGGGACCAGATGACGCTCTTCTCCCGGCGCAGCGCGAAGTAGCCCAGCGAATCGCGGTCGCCCTGCTTGGCGAGCAGCGCGCGCAGCTGCTCCTCGTCGGCCTCGGTGATCGGATCCACGGCCCGGCGGGACCGGAAGGCGGCGAACAGCACCGCCAGCAGCAGCACCGTCGACATCACGTTGATGAAGACGTCCACCCAGCCGGGCGTGGTGATCCCGCTCAGCGCCTGGTCGTCGGGGGCCAGGGTGACCAGCCGCATCGCGCCGTAGCGCCAGCGGGTCAAGAACGTCACCTCGGACTGGTCCGGAGCGTGGTTGGTCGCCCCCACCAGCAGCGCCGCGACCAGCGAGGTCAGCAGCAGGCCCACGGCGCCGACCACGGTCGCCAGCTTCGGGTTCGAGCGGTCACCGCGCGCGTAGAACTCCTTGCGCCCCAGCAACAGCGCCCCGACGAAGGCGGCGGTCAGCGCCAGCGACACCCAGTTCTGGGTGTGTTGACGGAACTCGGGATAGTACGAGGTGAAGGTCACCAGGGCGAAGGCGAGCAACAGCAGCCCGCTGAGCACCAGGTTGAGGATCCACGCGGCCCGCTTGCGGCGGCCCATCGTCACCGCGAGCAGCAACGAGAACAGGCCGGACGCGAAACCGGCCGTGAGCAGGTACGGAGTGTAGAAGTCGGCGGTGTTGTGGTCGCGCAGGTCCTGCCCGAGCGAAAGCCACACCGCACTGAGGAAGTTGATGAAGGTGACGGCGCGCAGGTACCACACCGCGAACGCGGCGCTGCGCCGTGAGCGGGCGCTCCCCCTGCCGGTCTCCCGGCCGCCCCCCGACTTTCCGGCGTCCGTGCCGGAGTCTTTCCTGCCGCTCGGATCGCCGCCGGGTCCTCGGTCGGTGTTCCGGACGGAATCTGCGCTGGTCAAACGGACCTCTCCCATGGAAAGCGATGATATGGGGCCCGCCTTCCCCTGGAGCGTCGGAAGACCCCGGCCTGGTCAGGGCGCTGAGGTTTCCCGACCCACTACTGCGGCGGACCGGCCGAAGGGCCGGCGGACGGCTCGGCCCCTTCGGCCGGCCCGTCGGACCCGGTCGTCCGCTCCGGGAGGTCCGCCGCGAGCGCGGCGGCCGCCTGGACCAGGGGGAGGGCGAGCAACGCCCCGGTTCCTTCTCCCACGGAGACGCCGTGGTCGAGCACCGGGTTGAGTGCCATCCGGTCCAGCGCCTTCGCCTGTCCCGGCTCGCCGCTCGCCTGTCCCGCCAACCACCAGTCCGGGGCCCGGAAGGCGGCCCGCTGGGCCACCAGCCCGCAGGCCGCCGAGACGATCCCGTCGAGGATCACCGGCGTGCGCCGCACCGCGCACTGGAGCAGGAACCCGGTCATGGCGGCGACGTCCGCCCCGCCGACCGCCGCGAGCAGCGCCACCTGGTCCCCCAGGACCGGGCGGGCCCGGCGCAGCGCGTCGCGGATCGCCGCGCACTTGCGCATCCAGGTCAGGTCGTCGATGGGCGCGCCACCGCGCCCGGTGACCACCGAGGCGTCCGTACCGCACAGCGCGGCGACGAGGGTGGCGGCGACCGTGGTCCCGCCGACGCTGAGGTCACCGAGGACCACGAGGTCCGTACCGGAGTCGGCCTCCTCGTCGGCGATGGCGATGCCGAGGGCGATGGCGTCCCGCGCCTCCTCGATCGTCAGCGCGTCCTCGGTGTCGATGCGCCCGCTGCCCCGCCGGACCCGGTGCTTGACCACGTCCTCGGGCAGCAGCCCCGGATCGCAGTCCAGGCCCGCGTCCACGACCCGCAGCCCCGCGCCGAAGCGGGCGGCCAGGATCGACACCGGGCTGTTCCCGTCGAGCACGGACCGCACCAGCAGGTGGGCGGAGGAGGCGGGGCGCGCCGAGACGCCCTCGGCCGCGATCCCGTGGTCGGCGGCGAACAGCACGACGCGCGGCCGCACGATCGGAGCGACCGGTACGCGGCCCTGCGCGGCCGCCAGCCACTCGGCGAGCTCGTCGAGCCGCCCGAGCGCCCCGGCGGGCACGGCCAGCCGTTCGCGGCGATCCTCGGCGTCACGCCGGACGCCCCCGTCGGGACGCTCGATCAGATCGGAGAAGTCGTCGAGATTCAGCGTGGTCATCTGCCGAAGGGTACCCGTGCCCGGGCGCCGCTCCGTGCCCCGCCCGCCCGCGGGTCCGCGCCCCGCGCGGCGGCTCCGGCGGGCGGCCCCCGGCGGCCCTGGCCGAGACCTGACGGGCCCTTGGCCGAGACCCGCCGGGTCCCGGCCCGGACCTGGCGGTACGTCAGTCCTTGAGCGCCAGGGGCTGGCCCGACACCACCAGCAGGACGTGCTCGCACTCCGCCGCGACCGCCGCGTTCAACCGCCCCAACTCGTCGCGGAACCGCCGCCCCGAGGAGGTCGCCGGGACGACCCCGGCGCCGACCTCGTTGCTCACCAGGACCACCCGGCGCCGGGTCGCGCGCACGGCGGCCACCAGCTCGGCCGTGCGCCGGCGCAGCTCCTTCTGCCCGCCGCCCGCCCACGTCGCGTCGTCCCAGGCGCCGGCCCGGTCCATCGCGTCCGTCAGCCACAGCGCCAGGCAGTCGATCAGCAGCGCCGGGCCCTGCGCCTCGTCGGCGTCGAGCAGCTCCACCAGCTCGCAGGTCTCCACGGTCTGCCAACTGCCGGGCCGCCGCTCCCGGTGCAGCCCGACCCGCGCCGCCCACTCCGGGTCACCCTCGCGGGTGCCGCTCGTGGCGACGTAGAGCACCTCGGGGAAGGCGGCCAGCCGCCGCTCCGCCTCCAGCGACTTCCCCGACCGGGCCCCGCCCAACACCAGCGTGCGCCGGGGCAGGTCCGGCACCGCGTGGTAGGCGCCGACGATCAGCGTGGTCCCGTCCGGCACCGCCCGCGCACCGGTCGCCGCGCACCGGCGGGCCAGCTCCCGGCCGGGCGGCACGTCGTGGTCGAGGTGCACGGCGATCACGTCGGTGGCCGGGCCGACCGCGCCGCTCGCCCGCAGCCGGGCCAGCGCCTCGGGCCGCCCCAGCACGTCCAGCAGGACCATGTCGTACGGCTGCTCCGCCGTCCCGTTGGTCCCGGCGGGCGCCCCGCCGGGCGGCAGGTACAGCATCCGGTCCCCGTCGGGCCCGACCACCTCGTAGCCGGTGCCCGGCGCGTCCATCGCCACCGCCCGCACCCGGTGCCCGCTGATCACCGCCAGCCGCTGGCCGTCCGGCACCCGGCCGGCGGCGGGCAGCCCCGGCGGCAGCTCCACCGCGGGCCCGTCGTGCGGATGGCTCAGCAGCACCTGACGGACGCCGCCCAGGGAATGTCCGGCCCGGGCGGCGGCCAGCACGGCCCCGGGAGTGAGATCGAGCAGGAGCGCACCGTCCACCAGTACGGCGGTCGCGGCCCGCACCCGGGTGCCCACGGAGACGGCGCAGGCCGCACAGGGACAGCCGGGGCGGGGCAGTCCTTCGGGTGTGCCGGTGCCCAGCAGAGTCAGTTCCACACGGATGATCCTCCCGCGTCGGCGGGAGTGGTGCGCGCCCGGCTACTCTGCGGGCAGACTCACGGGGAGCACCCGGACGCGTACCGGACGGGTGCCGGACGAGCAACGGAGGCGGACATGGCGTGGACGTGGCGGTTCGAGACGGCCGAGGGCGGCGAGTCGACCCCGGCGGTGGCGCCGGAGGAGTTCACCACGCAGGGCGACGCGGAGTCCTGGATCGGTGAGTACTGGAAGGAACTGCTCGAAGGCGGCACGGAGCGGGTGAAGCTGTCCGACGACGGCGGCACCGAGCTCTACACGATGAGTCTGCGCGAGGCCCTGAACGCCTGAGCCGGCCGTCCGGTCCGGGGGAACGCCCCCGGACCCGGATCGGGCTCCGGCCCGGGGTCAGCCCCGGACCCCGCACAGGTGCAGCAGCGCCGCGACCCCGCGGTAGGGATCGGTACGGCCCGCCCGGTCCTCGGCGGCGAGCAACAGCTCCAGCTCACCCTCGGGGGGCAGCACCTCGCCGGCCTCGCTGCCGTCGGTGAAGACCCGTACGCCGTACCAGGACTGCAGCGGCGCGCCGATCCCGGACAGGGTCCCGGTCAGCGCGGACAACCGGTCGGCGCGCACGTCCAGGCCCAGCCGGTTCGTGTAGTCGACGGTGTCGAAGGCGGCCAGCGCGGCCTTCCAGTCACCGGTGAGCGCCGGGCGCATCGCGAGCGCGTCGCCGTTGCGCACCAGCAGGGACAGCAGTCCGCCGTGCGCCAGCATCCGGGCCAGCCCGGCGAGCATGCCGTCCGACTCCGGTACGTACATCAGCACGCCGTGGCAGAGCACCACGTCGAAGCTGCCGGGCAGGAAGTGCGCGCCGGTCTCCCGGCCGTCGCCCTCCATCAGCCGGACCCGGTCGCGGATCCCGGCCGGCTCGGCGGCCAGCGCCTCGCGGGCCACGGCCAGCATGCCGGGGTCCTGCTCCAGACCGGTCACCATGTGCCCGGCCCGGGCCAGGCGCAGGGCCTGGGTGCCCTGGCCCATGCCGACGTCCAGGACGCGCAGGCGCTGCCCGACCGGGAAGCGCTGGGCGATCTGCTCGTCGACCTGACGGCCAACGAGTTCCTGACGGACCGCGTTGCGCAGGCCCCCCAGTCCCTCCAGCCACAGCCGGGCACCGCCCGCGAAGCCGTCGCCCGCGGCTGCGGGCGACGCTCCGGTCAGGGCCGTTCCCCGCGCTTGACCTGCGGCTTCGGCAGGCGCAGCCGGCGCATCTGGAGCGTGCGCATCAGGCCGTAGGCGACGGCGCCGCGCTTGGGCTCGTCCGGGAAGCGGGTGTTCAGCGCCTTGCGCAGGCGGATGAACAGGCCGATCGAGTCGACGATGATCAGCGCGATCACGCCGAGCCACAGGAGCAGGGCGATGTTCTGGATCGACGGGACCCGGACCATGCTCAGCACCAGGATGATCACCGCGAGGGGCAGGAACATCTCGGCGACGGAGAAGCGGGAGTCGACGAAGTCGCGGGCGAACTTGCGCACCGGACCCTTGTCGCGGGCGGGCAGGTAACGCTGGTCGCCGTTGGCGAGGGCCTCGCGCTGCTTGGTCATCGCCTCCCGGCGACGTTCACGGTTGCGCTTGGCATCCTCCTTGCGATTGCCGGTCGAGGCCACCACGGCCTTGCGCTGCGACTGGGCCACAGCACGCTTCGGCGTCGGGCGGCCCTTCGGGGCCTGCGGGTCACGGGTCTGCGAGAGGTCGGCGCTCACCTTGTCGGTGGCGGCGGCCTTCTCTTCCTTGGAGGAGCGGCTACCAAACACGAAACCAAGCGTACGTGGTTGCGGGCATGGCCCCCACCCCGGCGGGGAACGATCCCGCAACGGCGGGCGTCTTAACCGGTGGCGGGTCCGCCCGCCGCGCCCGCCTCCCGGGGGGCCACCTACTCCTTCAGCCTGACGGGGCGGAGCGGAGGTCGTCCTGGAGGAGGAGCGCATCCGCACTCGAACAGTGCGGTAATGGAGACAGGGCCCGTACTGTGGGTTCTGTAGGTCACCACGAGCCGAAGTCCTTCAGAAGGGGGCGCGCGAAGCCCATGAGCGGTGTCATGAAGCGTATGGGGATGATCTTCCGCGCGAAGGCGAACAAGGCCCTTGACAAGGCCGAGGACCCGCGCGAGACCCTCGACTACTCGTACCAGAAGCAGCTGGAACTGCTCCAGAAGGTGCGCCGCGGAGTCGCCGACGTCGCGACCTCCCGCAAGCGCCTGGAGCTCCAGCTCAACCAGCTCCAGGGACAGTCCGCCAAGCTGGAGGACCAGGGCCGCAAGGCCCTCGCCCTGGGCCGCGAGGACCTGGCCCGCGAGGCCCTCTCCCGCCGCGCCTCGCTCCAGCAGCAGGTCAGCGACCTCGAAGTGCAGCACCAGACCCTCCAGGGCGAAGAGGAGAAGCTGACCCTCGCGGCGCAGCGCCTCCAGGCCAAGGTGGACGCCTTCCGCACCAAGAAGGAGACCATCAAGGCCACCTACACCGCGGCCCAGGCGCAGACCCGGATCGCGGAGTCCTTCTCCGGCATCTCGGAGGAGATGAGCGACGTCGGCCTCGCCATCCAGCGCGCCGAGGACAAGACCGCGCAGCTCCAGGCGCGCGCGGGCGCGATCGACGAGCTGCTCGCCTCCGGCGCCCTGGACGACCAGAGCGGCCTCGGCTCCAAGGACGACATCCAGCTCGAACTGGACCGCCTCTCCGGCGGCACGGACGTGGAGCTGGAGCTCGCCCGGATGAAGCAGGAACTGGCGGGCGGCCCGTCCGCCCAGCAGCAGGCCATCGAGGGCGGCGGCGCGGGCAACGCGCAGCAGCCGCACCCCCAGCACCGCTTCGACAAGCAGTAGAACGGGGTCCGTCATGATCGTCCGCATCATGGGGGAAGGCCAGGTCCGGCTCGGCGACGAGCACCTCGCGGAGCTGAACGCGCTGGACGACGAACTGCTGGCGGAGATGGAGGACGGGGACGAGGAAGGCTTCCGGCGGACGCTGGGCGGCCTCCTCGACGCCGTGCGCCGGCTCGGCAGCCCGCTGCCGGACGCGGAGCTGGCGCCCTCCGAGCTGATCCTGCCCGCGCCGGACGCGAGCCTGGACGAGGTGCGGGAGATGCTCAACGACGACGGCCTGATCCCGGGCTGAGCCGTGACCGGGGTCGGGGTGGGCGGGGCGCGGCCGGGCCGGGGTCCCGCACGAGTGTCTCCTCGGCTCGCGGCCGCGGCCCGGTCGGACAGTGCGCCCGGTGGTGACCGCTCGTCCTTGCGGGGACACCCCTGCGTGCCCCCGGCCCGGCCGCACCCCGCGCGATGGCGCGCGTCAGGGCGGTGGCGTCGCGACGGGGTGGGGTGTCCCCGGCCAGCGCGGCCTTCCAGTCACCGGTGAGCGCCGGGCGCATCGCGAGCGCGTCGCCGTTGCGCACCAGCAGGGACAGCAGTCCGCCGTGCGCC